>DASPTR010000160.1:0-34748 GCA_035623315.1 Candidatus Acidiferrum sp.
TGGCTCTTCAGGAAAACGCTGTCTTCGATCAAGCCGAAGCTTGAAGCAGCCGGCTACAAGGAGTCGAAACCGGGAGTTTATGACTTGCGAGACTTGGACTCCATACGCGATTGGACGAGAGAAGTCACAAAAATCTGTAAAGCTGCATAGTGAATGGTTACAAAAAAACTCGCGCCGCGCTCTTTCCATGCGCGATGCTTCAAGACAAAGAAAGAAGGGAGTCGCGGAAGACTTCACCATTGAATTCGGTTCGCCTGTGCTCTTTTAATCGTCTTGCTTGAGGAAAGGCCATGAGTGGCATCATAGCTTAGTGAAGAAACCGGTAATCCAAACGCGCAAGACATAGCTTACAATAATCACTAGTACGGCAATTGCAATGTGCGCAAAGATTGATGAGTAAGGACTGGATTTTCTCTCCTTCGCTATGAGATAACTCAAGAGGGAAAGCAGAGAAATGCCATAAACAAGTGAGGCCACTACAGCGATTCCTATGGGCAACAAGGCAACAAGCAAGACAAAAACCAAAACCAGAGACAGTCTTGTAAAGAAATTGGAGAATGTTGAAACGCTTATCACTCCGGGCTGTTTGAGTTCTGACTCCTGAAAAATGTGAAGACCCAACGAGTCAGAAACATTATCTGCAACTGCAAAAACCAGCAATGAAACCACAATAGCGGCCTTGGAGCTTCCACTCAAACCGACTACGAAAGCCAAACTTGTAACGATAGCCGAAGTTGTCCCGAAACTGAATCTAGTAAGATGCGTCATAAAGGAAATTGACTTTCTAACTTTTACAGCTTCATGGCTGTCAGATTTCTTTTGCGAAAAACCAGAGCTATCAATATTCCGCCAAGCACAACTGACAAGATTGTAGCCAAGTACAACTGAAGTGTGCCGGTTCCTGTCGAGGTTGCAGGAGGATCGATGTGGAAAGCCATGATTTCGAAAGTTGAAGAGATCCCGGTTGATGCTGCGACTTGTGCGAGGTAGACTCCCACTTGGAGGTTTGTATTAGCTATTGTGTCAGCGCTTTCCCACTCATAGACTCCCTTTCCATTCGATGTTTCTACCATAATGGCAGAAACCCAAAGGGTGTCGTTTGGAGCGTAGACTTGTATCGTCACGTTTGCTCCTGAAATCGGTTCCATCGTGACTGCATCGCTTAACTCTGCAAACACCTTAATTTTCGCCTGTTCCGAAATTCCATAATCGAAACCGCCGTAAAGCTTCAGTGATAACATCTCATTTGAACCTCCAGGAGGAGACATGCCCTGCTGATATGACTGCCAGTACATTCTTCCTTGGCCATACTCATGTGTGAAAGCAAACGTTGAACCATCATCCCACACCGCTACAATCTGAGAGTCCGCGCTCATAGAAGTAATTCCTGCACAACTGTATCCGAGACCTGCCACAAGCGGATCACCCATATTCAGAGACGTACCCAAAGGATTCGTGACGCTTACGTAAGCGGCGCCACCCGTGTTGACAAAATAGGATGCGCCAAACCAAGATGCAATACCACTCAAATCTACTTGATTGTTCATAGACTTACTATAGTGTGCAAGATAGGTTTCAGCCCCTGACCAGACAACAACTCCGCCACCGTTGAATGTGTAATTTTCGATTGCGGGTGCAAGGGATGGTTCACAGGCAAAATATGCTTCAAGATACACGAGGCTGTATTGACTCAGATTGGCGGGAATATCGGCAAACGTGTCAACAGTGAAACCTTCTCCCTCAAGAACAGATAACACCTCGTTCTTTACTGAAAGTAGCGGGCTAGGATCTCCCAATTCAGGATGGGCTACAAGATTATCGTAGAAGTCGACGTAAGCGGCCTTTGTACCACCATTAGCAGCCCACTTAGCACCAGCCCCCAGCAGAGTTTCCGATGACGAAGGCGTGCTTCCGAATGAAATAGGTCGGGTCGCAAAGAAAACTGAGAACAATAAAGTTGGGACCAGAAAGATCATCATCAACGCATGATTTCTCATTGCCCATCCCCAATAATACAGTAGAGAAAGGTTGCTAATAACACTTGTGATTGAACTCATCTGCCCATCTGAAACTGCGATGGTCAAGGCCACTGAGAGACCCTCAACGGACAAGGAAGGATTTGAATGGAATTCATTCACTATTAGCCCGCGAATTACAGAAAATTTTTTGGTTCACACCATTGTTACTCGAAATTGTCAGAAATTGATGGACTCCAATGTCTTTTCCTTAAATGGGCGGCACAAGTTTGAAACACTGACCGCTTAACTTAATTCTTGAACTTTCCTTAAGGGAAAGAAAGCAAACATCTCAGCCAGTGGGAACTATTAGCAATTAAAGCCTTTAGATACTTGTACCAACAAGTCTCGCTATGACTTTGACTGGATTCTCCAGTTTATTTAGCATATCCTTGACTTCAAATCTTTTACCCAAATACCTTTTCGCGATCGACTTAACTTGTGAAACATTTACTGTGAATATCGGGAACCCTTTCGAGTGAAGGTATTTATTGACTTCGATTTGTCCAAAATCTGATATCACGATGCTTGGCGTTCCCTGCAAAGCCGCTTCTCTTGATATGGTTCCACCCGCACTTACGACGAGGTCAGCTTGTCCGGCCAAACTCGCGGAATCAACGAAACTGTCTGCAATCGTAATCTTCTTGTTTTCTGGTTTGCTGTAGCGCGGTAGGAACAGAAGGTTTCCGAGTGGAGCCAGTTTTTCAGCGAGCTTAATCGTGTTATCGTCCTTGCTACATGCGTATGCTGCTTTGGTTTCAATCTGCCTCACGACTATGAGCGGTCTTCGAAAATTGCAGGATGTGGTAGGCTTGGCGTCTTGGATCCATGCTACTTCGTCCACTCCTTTGAACTGGACGATTTTCCGTGCGCCATAAGTCTCGAAGAATCTCTTAGGAATTGCCTCTGAGACTACGACCATGTTTGCTAGCGGTACGGTCAGTCTGTTCGCGGCTTCAGCATGCGGCGTATCAGCAGTTAGAATTGAGGGAATATTCAGTCCGAAAGCAAATCGGCACAACTCGATAGAGGGAGATGAAATCGCAAGTTCAGGAACCTTGTCCTCGAAAAGTTTCGTGAATTGTAGTATGCGTTCGGCGCTTTCTTGAAGCCTTGTCAAGAGTGAAGCGGGGTCATACCTCCCAACGACAACAGGGTTTTCGCCCAGAAGTTTAGCCAAAGCCAGAGTGTCAGGATGCTCTCGAGTGGTGAATACAACTTCGTGCCCAAGTTTCCTGAGATGTTTGGCTACTGCCACACCATATCTTACATGCTTGCCCGTGCATGCATCATACCAAATCCTCATTCTCTCACCCTAGCGGCGGGCTTCAGTGAACCCCTTCCTTTTTGACTCGTACTCCTTCAGGGACATAGCCTTCTTTGCAGGCACGCCCATAACAACCATGTTAGGCTCAACATCCTTAGTAACGACGCTTCCCCCAGCGACAATAGCGTTCTCGCCGACAACAACGTTAGGGAGTATCGTAACCCCTCCACCTACGATTACCCCATTTTTTATCGTAACCGGAGTCAAGAGTTGGCTCACCGGATATCTGTCATTAAGCAAGCTAGTGTTAGGCGCAATGAAAACGTTGTCTCCGACAATGCACCCGTTTGAAATCGTTACGTGAGCTTGTATATTGCAGTCTTTGCCCACCTTTACGTTTTTGCCAATATCAACAAAACTGCCAATGACCGTTCTTTCATCTATCCTAGTGTTATCTCCTATCACCACATAATTCCAGATGATAACATTCTCTCCGAGTTGGACATTTTTGCCGATAATGACGCCTCTTCCTAGTCTAGGCTTAGACATGATTTTTTCCTTCAGTTTCATTGTTCATAGGATTGGGATGTTTAAATAGTTTGACGGTTTAGTTGATGTTTCCATCGGAGGGCATGAGCCTTGGCCAAAAAAGTCGTTCTCGTAGTCGGGTTAGGTGAAATCGGTCTTCCAATCTATGAATTGCTAAGAGAGACAGGACGATTCACCGTCAGCGCGCATCAACAATGAAGTAGAAAAGATCGAGAAAAGGACTGAAGCCCTAGAAGACTATATCAAGAAAAAAGGGTTAACCATAGAGTGACGGGTTCTTCTTCACGTCCTCAACCAATTCAGATAATCCTTGTTTCAGAGTCACCTGGGTTTTCCAGCCTATGGATTTTATACGAGAAATGTCCGCTTGTCTTCGAGTAACGAGTTTGCCTGAAGCAGGGAATGGTTTGTAGACAGGCTTCACTTTACTGCCCACTATCTGCGCAAGCAGTCTGAACAGGTCATTAACAGATGTGGATTCTCCGCTTGCAACGTTGAATATTTCATTGGCCCGTTTAGTAGTCATCGCAAGATAGTTTGCTTCAACTATGTCTCGAACGTTCACGAAATCCATCGTCTGTTCCCCGTCACCGTGAATAGTGGGCGACTCGTTGACCATCATTTTCTTTATAAAGTTCACGATTACTGAAGTGTAGTATGCGTCAGTGCTCTGTCTAGCCCCGTAGACGTTGAAATACCTCAGGATGTTGTGCTCTACTCCTGAAATCTTCAGCAAAAACTCATCCGATATCTTGCTGACACAGTACGGTGTCAACGGGCTCAGTTTGTCGTCTTCATTCGTGGGAAAGTGAGTTGCATTGCCATATACAGAAGCAGAACTGGCAAAAATCACCCTCTTGACGCCTAGTTCCTTAGCGATCTTGAAAACATTGTAGCTCCCGTCTATGTTCACGCTCAAACATTCTTCAGGGTGTGCAAAACAGTAGTTTATGCACAGGCTAGCCTCGTGAAAAACATACTCAGCGTTCTTCATACAATCTCGAACAGTTTGCTCATCCCTCACATCACCTTGAACAAACTTGGCCGTTCCATTTGAAACAAGATCGTTGATATACTCGGTTTTGCCACGAGCCAAATTGTCTAACAAAACAGGGAAATATCCCTCGTCCACTAGCCTATGGGCTAAATGCGAACCTATAAAACCTGCACCACCAGTTATCAGAATTCTCTCTCTCATCGTCCAGATCTCCTTCTTACTTCAAAAGTAGTCCTAGGTCGAATTATAGTGTTTGCCTCAATGTCGTGGTCAATGTAGCTCAGAGCACCGATTACTGCTTTGTCCCCAATATGGATGTGCGGGTTTTTCTTGCTGACGCAAACGACCGCGTTAGAACCTATGTATGCGCCCTTCCCGATTTCAATTGAACCGTGCACCGAGTTAGACTTGTCCGCAGCAACATCATTCATGTATTCACCGTCAGTGGTGAAAGTCGATGGAATCAAAGTACAATGGAAGTTCAAAGTCGAAAACTCTTTCATAGTCACGTCACCACCGCCGGCAATCACAGCGCAGGGACAAATCTCTGCGCCCTCTCTCATCGTCAGATTGCGCGCGCCGATAAACGTAAACTGCCCTACTCGACAGTTGATGCCAATGTCAATTGAATGCTGATCGTCATCGACAATCGAAACAGGCTGATAGACGATGGCACCTGGGCCTATCTTAATCATGCTATTTCCTCGATAGTTTCCAGCAGTTCATCTATCTCTTCTTCAGTTCTCGGGTATCTGTGCCAGTCAATCCAGAAAGAATTCTCAACCAGCGACTCGGCGAATGGACAAGCGCGTTTGAACTTCTGATAGAATCGTACGTCACCAATCAGTTTAGTTTGACCCTTGCTAACGTTTCTTCTAGGCACACCGTTCTCTATACCCTTCTTGTTCAAAGCCTCTATCAGCCTAGAAACAAACTCATCCCTAGAAAATCGCTTTCCCTTATAGACGCAACCAAGCAGGTACCGCGTTGACTTCACATGTACCGGCGGCTCAGGAACGGACAGAAACGGAGGCAACTTTGAAAGCAAATATTCTGCCTTCTTTATTTGCCAGTCAACGAGCATATCTAACTTTGACATTTGAGACAAGCCCACTACAGCGTTGAGCTCTGACATTCGAAAGTTGAAGCAGAAATAGTCTACGTCGGTGTATCGATCACCGTGGTTTCTGATATTCCTGCATTTCTGAGCGAGGTCATCATCATCCACGACTACTATCCCGCCTTCGCCAGTTCCGATCGTTTTTGTTCTACCTCCACCTATCGAAAAACAACCAACATCGCCGAGGCTTCCACAGCGTTTTCCTCTATACTCTGAACCTAGAGCATGGCTAGCATCCTCAATGATGAAAACCTTTTCAGACAGATCATCTATAACGTCTCTTATCTTCTGCATCTCACACGGGACACCCAGCAAGTGAACCGTTATCACTGCTCTGAGGTTTTTCTTGCCTTCAATCGCTTTCTCCAAATCCGAATGGGATAGATTCCCATACTTGTCCGAATCTACAAAGACAGGTTTCGCGCCCGCTAGAACAATTGGTGCGACAGAGCCGATGTGAGTGTACGCAGGAACAGCAACGTAGTCTCCCGGCCCAACTCCACAAGCCCTGAGACCAACATAGATTGACGCTGAACCGCTTGAGACAGCAATACCATTCTTTCTACCACAGAACCGCGCGAATTCAGTCTGAAACTCCTGTAGATACTCCCCCCCAGTAGCGCTACCAAACCAGCCACTGATGTCTTTACCTCTGAGCCGCTCAACAACCCAATTCCAGTCGATCAACGCCTTATCTTCCTTCATGATCCATCATCAGCCATCCAGTTTCTTTTGACCAACTTGCCTTCGCTCAATATAAGCAAATATTCCATAGTTGGAGCATATAAATGCATTATCTTTTTCCCTCAAGGGGGCGCATAACAACTCCGACAATAGCCATCCTCAGGAACAAGGGTTTGGAAATAATTTGTGCCCAGTATCATCCTATCGATTCAGTTGGAGAAAGGCATAAGAATCACGCGTACTGGTTCAAATAAGAACCTCGGAACGCGTGAAAACATGAAGCTGGTCATGATCAATGATTGCGCTAGCGTCGGAGAAACACTTCTTAAGTACATGCCAGCCACCGTAGAAAAGCAGCACATAAAACGAACTAGAGGCACCTGGAGCAAGACTTTCGGTGTGGCATATGAAATCTTGAAAGCCAAGGGCGACCTATACCATGCCAACTATCTGCTTCAAGACTGCTACATCGCGTCGATTCTCGGAAAGAAGCCCTTAGTAGGATATGCCATGGGCAGTGACGTCAGAGCCTATTCACAACATTGGATGTGGGGCAGGATAGTCCGACACAACGTCAAAGCCTGTGACAAAATTTTGGTGAGCACACCAGATCTCATAAGCATAGGAAAGCGATACCGAAAGGACATTGAATATTTACCTCCTCCGGTCGACACTGAACTTTTCCATGCCAAACCTCTTGTTTCCCATAGCGGGAAGAAAAGAGTGCTCATTGCAAGCAATGTGGACTGGCAAGGAAAAGGAACAGACATCGCAATAAGAGCCCTAAGCAAAATGACAAATGAAGTGGATGTCAGCATCATCGCCCATGGATCTGACCTCAAAAAAACGATTGATTTAGCTTCTTCCCTCGGGTTGAGTTTGAACGTCCTACCCAAAGTCTCTCATGATCAAATGAATCGATACTACTGGGATGCTGACCTAGTAATGGATCAGTTCCTCTGCGAATGCCCAGGAATGACTTCTTTGGAAGCGATTACCTGTGGCAGGCCTGCAGTGACAAACGTGTCTCCAATCATGCCTGAACTTGAAGAATTCCCTTTGAAGAATGTCAACTCTGCCGAAAAAATAGTGGAGACAATAAGAGAAACTTTCACGAACCCTGAGATACTTGCAAAGGAACAACGTTACGTGGCTGCAAACCACAGAATTGACGTTGTCGTCAACAAACTTATGACCATTTATGATTCGATTTTGAAGCGCTAATAAACCTGTCCTGAAACGGGATGCAACATCTTAAAATCATCAATGCCAGAGAAACAATCGTCTTTATTAACTAAATCTATTCCCACTGCCTATACTCATTTCTTTCTGGGTAAGATTTGAACCGCACGCCGTATCGTCTGAGTTCATTCCTAAGCCTCTCGCTCAAAATCGTCGGTTCACCAAATACGTGCCGTTCAGGAAGGTTGAAACGAACCCAATCTCCTTTCTCGTTAAGAAGCCATATTTCGTCGTCAACTTCCCTGTAAGAGACAGTGGCGTTTTCTATGTCGTTTACAAAATGCTTGAGAAAATCGCCAATCAGCTGTTTCTTCTCCTGCTTGGTGAACTTCTTAGGATAACAATTCTCTCTAATGACCCTCGCAGGGATTCCGACCGCTAAGCACCCAGGCGGTAGATCCTTCGTGACGACAGCTCCCGCTCCGACCACGACATTGTCACCGATTTGAACGTTGGGATTGACGATGGCGTACGGTAGCCAAACATGACTCCCAATCGTAATTGGACCAAACTCGGCTGGAAAACCATCGATCATCGACAAATATGCACCATGAGTATAGATCTTTGTCTCAATCCCCATTCCAACTTCATTGCCGATTATGACAGGCCTCGCTGTATTTATCATTCCATAGTTACCTAAGTGCACCCAGTAGCCTGCTTTGAGACTGCTAGTCTTCTCAAAACAGCTTCCACCACCGATGTGACAGTGATGGCCACTCCAGAATTCTGCCCCAATTTCGATATTTCGCCCTTCTAAGATGAAATTGTCACCGATTATACTTCTATCGCCCACAACAAGGTTCTGCTGAACGTTAATTATTACATTGTTTCCAATCGTAACGTTGTCTCCAAGGACAATTTTACCGCTGCCCAAAATGCGCAGGTTATCGCCGAACTTGCACCCCTTCCCTTTCAACAGACTATCCAATTCAGACCGCTTTTCTTTCTCCATGGCACTCACCATATTCATAAGACTTTATACTTTTCAAGATACTCTTCTAGGCTATCTCCGTCCCACCAGTGCGGATGAATCGCAACTTGAATGCGGTCGCACCGCTCGATCCACTTGCACAAACAACCCTCTCGCCACCTCTTGTTAGAATCCGAAATATATTTTATTTCTGAAAAGAATTTTGGTAAGTAAGGATCGTTGAACTTTCGTTTAATGCTGTCGATTTTCGGGTTAGCCAAGGATGGCTGATGAGGAGCGATGCTCCTAATCTTCATGTTGAACATGCGATTTAGCAACTCGATCTCGAATAGTATCGTGTCCTCAACAGGCAAACCATGCTTTGCATAGAACACAGGTTCATAGTGAAGACCGATTTCTTGATCAAGTTTAGCAATTTCCAGAATAGCGTCATATGCGAGTTGCCGGAACGGGTTGTACGGACCATGAACTCTGATGAAAAAAGTTGCAGAAATCCCCAAATCATGATTTATTTTAGCCATCTTCAATGCTTTCTGCACCTGAGCGTCCACGTCGTGTCTCAGCAGGACAAAACGTTTGGCTGGATTCTCTGGAAAATCACCGAACGTGTAGAACACATGTGTTTCTTTGGTCTTCGTTAATGTCTCGATGTAATGATGATACGTAAAATCACAATTGCTCATGTCAGCTTTTGCACTTCTTTCTGTTTCTGAGGCATGACAGTTATATATGCTTAACCAAGCAGGCCTAGACTTCAAGATAGTCCACAGTTCGGTTGCAGCCGACGTATAAATCTAGAAAAGCAGTTATATCAACGCGGATCGTAAGATTCGCTTGGAATCGAAACCGAGGATAAGGAAAATCGTTGATCCTGTTCAGAATAGATGTTGACTACCCATACCCTTCAAGACCCCTGAGCTTCTTATACACTGCATTCGACATCAAATTAAGCAGAGATTATCTACGCAACCCGAAGGCAATTGCAAAGATGATAAACGAGACAGGCGAATCTGTGAAGGCCTACTGGTTCTTCACGGTAAAAACTATACCAGATGAAGAACTCTTGAGACTTCTAAGCAATCCAAGACATGAAGTATCTCTCCACGTTGTTAATGATCCATACGCCGAACTGAAAACGATGGAAGCCACCACCCACAGCAAAATCCATTACTACACTATCCACGGCACCGCACGGGTCCTAGCACGCCTAATGTGGAGGAGAAAAGGAAGAGAGACAGAAATCCCAAAAAATTATCCTCTGGAAGACTTTACGAAGAGTCCAACACGTAGCTTTGCCCTAGATAGCATGTGCTTCTATCAATCTGAAGATCAAGTCGTCAAAACTATTAAAGAAAGAGCAGGAACCGACTTCATCCTTTATTTTCACCCCATCTGGCTTTTCCAAAAGGGAAAGATTAACCACAGAGGGCCGTTCTACCAAGCTCTCAGAACGATCCTGGGAGTTGATGCCGAACTAGCCAGCGTAACGCCGCGCAGAAAGCTCTTCTTCAATATCGCCAGGAACTGGGAAGAATACACAAAGGACATCGTTCCAACCTCGGAGCTTCTCGAAAAACTGAAAGAACAAGGCGCAGATATTTTCAGTTTTCTAGAAAGAAACTGGTGTTATCAGCTTTCGCATCCCGCGAAAACGTGGGCCAAAGCAAGCGATAATGTTGCTCTCCTACACTTAACAGACTATGAAAAATGGTGGAAGGTCATCGGGAAAAAGACACGCAACATGATTCGCAAAGCAGAAAAAAGTGGAATTAGAACTGTCGTAGCCGAGCCAAACGAGAACCTTGCGAAAGGCATGTGGAGAATCTACAACGAAACTCCGATTAGACAAGAAAGAGCCTTCCCGCACTATGGAGTGACTCTCGAAACAGTCACAAAAGGCTTAGCATCTGCAAAGAACGCCATATATGTAGGGGCATATTTGCAAGATGAACTCGCAGGATTCGTGCAGCTCATTCACGGAGACAAAATAACGATCATATCGCAAATACTGTCCATGCAAAAATACTCGGACAAAGCCTTGAACAACGCGCTTGTTGCCAAAGCAATTGAAGTATCTGCAAACCAGCACGAACAATGGATCATGTATGGGAGAATGGGAAACCATCCGTCATTAGACAGGTTCAAACAGAGCAATGGATTCACTCGAAAAGAGCTAACTAGATACTATATACCCATAACAGGAAAAGGCAGAGTGGCAATCAGCCTTGGCCTGCAAAAAGAAATCAAAGACAGCATGCCTCAAGCGATAAAGTATCCGCTGTTTCCGATCTACAACTGGATCAGCAGAACGAAAGCAAAGGTTAAATGGCGATTCAATCAGAGACGAACGATCTGAAGCCTCATTCCTTACAAAAAACACATCAACGCGATTCTGAGCCTCTCAGATCTTTCTGCAGTGAGACCGTTCGCCATGCCAAGTTCCAAACACAATCATAGCAAGATGAGGAGTTACTGATTCTAAGTGATATGCGTTCCGAGCGGCTGACTAGCCAGAAAAAGCAGAGAATGAGAAAAAACATGAAATAATGTATACCTATATAAGACCTAACAACGTCTATTCATGAAAGACGTGGATCGAAAACAACCTTTCGTGAGATGAACCCTGTTGATCATCAGCAAAACTCCCCTACGTTTGACCTTGGGTGGCGGTGGAACTGATTTGCCTCCATACTACTCTATGTACGGAGGATTTGTCGTGACCACCGCTTTGGACAAGTACATATACTTGATGGTCAAACGCAGGTTCGAAGAGGAAATCAGGTTAAGCTACTCTATAACTGAAATTGTTAACTCAGTAGATGACATTAGACACCCTGTTGTCAGGGAAGGATTGAAGTTTCTAGGGTTGACCAGCTATCTGGAGATAGTTTCGATAGCAGATTTGCCCGCTGAGACTGGACTAGGATCCTCAGGAAGCTTCACCGTCAGCCTTCTGCATGCTATTCACTCGTTTAAAGACGAGAATCCTTCACGGAAAAAACTTGCTGAAGAGGCTTGTTTCTTAGAGATGGACATTCTTAAAGAACCAAGTGGCGTACAAGATCCTTACATAGCAGCCTTCGGGGGGTTCATATGTCTGGATATATCCAAGGATGGTAAAGTTGAAGTTTCGCCTCTGAAAATCTCAGAAGATACTATTCATGAGCTCCAGAACAATTTGGTTTTCTTCTATACAGGGCTAAAGAGGAGTTCTGCTATGGTGCTTCAAGATCAAAGGACATCCATCTTAAATGACGACTCTAAGGCTCTGGATTCAATGCATCACATCAAGGAGATAGGCTTCAAAGTTAAAAAAACTCTCGAAAATGGAAACTTGTCCGAGTTTGGAAGACTTCAGCATGAACACTGGCTGGCAAAAAAGGGCACATCTTCGAAAATCTCAAACGATCCGATAGACAAATACTATCAGAAGGGAATGAAAAATGGAGCTCTAGGAGGCAAGCTGGTCGGCGCCGGCGGCGGAGGATTCCTCATGTTCTACTGCGAGAACGACAAGGACAAGTTGAGAAAAGCGATGTCAAAAGAAGGCTTAGTTGAAGTCAGGTTCAA
Source organism: Candidatus Acidiferrum sp. (assembly GCA_035623315.1). Classification (GTDB taxonomy): domain Archaea; phylum Thermoproteota; class Bathyarchaeia; order Bathyarchaeales; family Bathycorpusculaceae; genus DASPTR01. Next base: position 12,376 of record DASPTR010000160.1, read on the forward strand.
CTTTGAACCTTCGGGCTCGAAAATAATCATAAACATTTAGTGATCTCATGAAGCGCGACGACTTTATTACGCAATACCTCCACAAGGTTGAATCAATAGCCAGACAAGTATCGCAAGAAGACATCAGCAAAGTAATAGAACTTCTGTTCAAAGCTTGGAAAGAAGACAGACAAGTGTTTCTTGCAGGAAATGGAGGTTCCGCTCCAACGGCGTCTCATTTTGCCAGCGACTTGGCGAAGTTCACATCTGTCGAAGGCCAGAAAAGATTCAGAGCAATCTCCCTGGTGGATAACGTGTCTCTGATTTCGGCGCTCACAAATGATCTAGGCTGGGACAATGTTTACTCTGAACAGCTCAAGAACCTGATGCAAAAAGGGGACATCTTCGTTGCCATAAGTGTTCACGGTGGCTCTGGAGCAGACGTGGCTGGTCTTTGGTCACAGAACCTTTTGAAGGCGGCCAAGTTAATCAAAGATAATGGCGGCAAGGTTGTTGGTATGGCTGGTTTCGACGGAGGAGCCCTGAAACAGATCGCTGACGCCTGCATAGTGGTACCTATAGACTCCACGCCACAAGTGGAAGGTTTCCACTCTGTCTTATCGCATCTTATATGCGATAGACTGCGCGATTTGATAGGAGAGTTATGAAATGAAACGCATAATCCTGTGGGTAGATACTGAAAACAGCGAAGTTAGTCAAACTCTCAAGAACCTTAAAAAATTTCTGAATACAGCAGCAACAAAGTATAGCATCGTCGATGTATGCGAAATCGCAGAACTTGGAGACAGCAAATGAGTACAGCAGTATTTCTCGATCGAGACGGTGTCATAAACCAGATTGCCTATTTTCCAGAATTAGGATTGCTAGACTCTCCTCTAAACACTAAACAGTTCAAACTACTGCCCAAGACAGCCGAGGCTATAGCAGTTTTTAACCGTTTGAATCTCAAGGTCATAGTTGTTTCGAATCAGCCTGCAATTGCAAAGGGGAAAATGACACTCGACGCCTTTGAAAAAATAAGGCTCAAAATGAAAAGAGAACTTGAAAAGAAAGGCGCACATTTGGATGATGAATACTATTGTTTTCATCATCCCTCAGCAAAAATCGCCAAATACAAGGTCAAATGCGATTGCAGGAAGCCAAAACCTGGCCTGTTTCTGAAAGCTGCAAAAGATTACGCCTTGGATCTGAGAAAAAGCTACGTGGTTGGTGACAGTCTCACGGATATCAAAGCCGGCGAGAGTGTTGGCTGCCGAACGATCTTGATCGGCTCTCTGAAATGTGATCTTTGCAAACTCATGGAACTCAACGACGTCAAACCCGACCATATCGTTTCCGACTTATTAGACGCATCGAAAACTATAGAGAAGGAAATCAATTCAAGAGTTAGCCGAAGTAAACAATATCAAGAACTTGTCACACGTCCAAAATCAATATGAGGTGAATAAGAATGGAGATATTCCTTGACACGGCAAGCGTGAAAGAAATAAAAGATATTCTGCCCTGGGGAATAATCACAGGTATTACAACAAACCAAAAAATATTCTTGGCTGAGAAAGGCGTGAACTTCAAAGACAGGGTGCTAGAGATCCTGTCTTTGGTAGATGGACCAATTAGTGTGGAGCTAACCAAGACCGCGGAAAATGATGACGAATTAATCAAAGAAGCAAAAGAATACTCACATTGGAGCCCAAAAAACATCGTAATCAAAGTTCCCATGTTTGGAGACGGCCGTGGACTTCGAATTGTAAACAGGCTCAAAAAAGAAAAAATCAAGACAAACATGACCTGCATGATAACCACGAATCAAGTAATGCTAGCAGCAAAAGCTGGTGCCACCTATGCAAGCATTTTCTATAACCGCGTGAAAGACTCAGGCCTTGACCCAAACAAGGTCATAGAGGAGTCAAAGAGGATAATAGAAAAAGGGCATCTTCGAACGAAGATTATCGTAGGCAGCATCAGAAAACCTGAAGACGTCACCGAGGCGGCAGTGGCGGGAGCCCACATCATAACCATACCCTACAAAATTCTAGTCCAGATGCCCTTTCACCAGAAGACAGAGGACACCTGCAAAGAATTTGACCAAGCGTGGACGGAGTTCAAGAAGGCTGAAACCTCAACGTGACCCACAAGTTGATTGCTATCGTCCTTGCAGGAGGATACGCCAAGAGACTTTGGCCACTGACCCTGAACGAACCTAAAGCTCTTCTGTCCATCGCCGGCAAACCCATAATCAACTATATCATCGACAAGCTTGTCACACTTGAACCGCCAGTATCCGAAATTATCATATCAACAAACCTGAAGTTTCTTCCAAATTTCGAAGAATGGCTGAAAAACAATCGATACCACAAAGTAAGAATCATAGCGGAAAAGTCCCACAGCGAAAAAGAAAAACCAGGCGCCATAAAAGCTCTTGCTGACATTGTAAACAAGATAGGCAGAAGCGAAGCCCTAGTCACAGCCGGTGACAGCTTGTTCACCGACAGACTTGAAGGTTTCATCCGTTTCTTCCACGGAAGAAATGCTGCAACCATAGCCGTATATCGTGCAAAGAACCTCGAGGAGACTAAGAGAGGCTCCACAATAACGATGGATGATACCAACCGAATTCTGGAATTCGTGGAAAAACCCTCTAACCCCACAGGCACCCTCGTCGGTGCGTGCCTCTATGCTTTTCCAATCGAGATAAGCAGAAGATTCAAAGAATATCTTTCTCTCGGGTACGCAAGAGATGAGCCTGGAAGATTTATTCAGTGGCTTCATCTGCAAGAACCTGTTTATGGCTATCTGCTCAAGGACTATCTATGGGACATAGGAACAATAGACTCATACAGAGCAGCCAACGAATTCTTCGTTCGGAACAAAGTCTGAAGCTGCTTACGAGTTGAAAACTTTCACCATTAGCTGAAGATCCCACATTTCATCCTCAAGCTCAGAAAGCAAGAAGAACGACAATCCAACTGATGTCAGCAAGTGCAATTTAAACCACACGAAAAAGCTATGAAACTGGCAGTAATAGATCCTCCTTGCAAAAATGGGTTCTACGGATGAAGAACATGCGCAAGATATCATTAACTATAATAAACCAAATTTACAGAGGATTAAGCCTCCCAGAGAATTGCGTAGGAATCGGTGAATCCAAATGAAAGTGCTCGTAACAGGCGGCGCCGGCTTTATCGGGAGCCATTTGGTGGAGCGCCTGGTTGAAGAAGGACACCAAGTTATCGTATTTGATGATTTCAGCAGAGGCTCTAAGAAAAACCTGTCTTCAGTTGAGGATAAAATCGAAATACGCCGCGTTGACGTTTCGTCACATCTTGATAGTTTTCCAAAGGTGAACATAGTCTACCACTTAGCAGCTGATTCGATTATAGAAAAAGATAATGCTAATTCTTATCAGCGCAACATTCTTGGTATGCTGCAAATTTTGGAGTCTATAATGGGCAACAAAATTGACAAGTTGGTATTCTCTAGTAGCGCAAGCGTTTATGGCGGTACGAAATGTACAGTTAGTCCTGTTTTGTTCTATGGCGCCAGCAAAATAGCGTGCGAGCAATTGATCAGGGTGTACGCAGAGAAATACGGATTAAAGTATTGGACTTACAGATTTGGGAACGTTGTAGGTTCTCGCATGGACCACGGTGTCATTCATGACTTTCTAGAACAATATAAGAAATACGGTGAAATCCGCATGCATGGAGATGGCTCCCAAGTCAGAAGCTTCATTTACATAGATGACTTGTTAAATGCGCTAATAACATCTGAAGAAAGACCTTGTGATGTTTACGACATAGCTAGCAAAGACAACACTAATGTCATGAGAGTTGCAGACATAGTGAAAGACACTTTAAAACTGAAAAAACTGAATATCAAACACTTACCAAGATGGCAGGGCGATGCAGACTACTGTTTTCCAGATAGTGCCAGGCTAGAAGCCACGGGATGGAGAGCAAACTTGAATAGTGAACAGGCGGTCAGAAAAGCGTCTGAGAAATTGGCCAAAGAGATATTGTAGAAGCTTGCTCCATGCTTATCTGAGAGGACACTAACTGATTTAAGCGGGCAAGATATCCATTCAGCTAAGTATGCAACAAGGAAGATAGGTATAATTGAAATGAAAATCTTGTGCGTCATCCTGAGTTTGCCTGAACAGTTGAAGTTTGACACCATAAAGTCGGTTTTGGCGCAATCCGTTCCTGTTGAAATGATCGTCCTCCTTACGAAGAAGTCTAAAAAGCCATTGCTGATTGAACGTATTCCAGACGCACTAAACGAAGGATTTGGGCACATAAACCTGTCACACTTCGATTACATTCTGAGATTAGACGGAGACACTATTCTAGGAAAAGATTTTCTCAAAAACAATCTTGTTGGAGAGCCAGATTGTTTGGGATGTGGGTATGCTTTTTTGATCAAAGTTCAGCCTTTTTTGGAACTCATGAATGGCAAATTTCATCCATTATGTGATGACACATACTTGGGCACGAAGTTCCTTCAGTATGGAAAAAAATCTGAAGGAGGATTCAAAGAATGGCCATTATACAGTGGCCCGCATGAATCTTTAGATGTGAAATATCTGATAGATCGAGGAAAGTTGGAGTACATGCTCGGATGGACACCTTTTCACATCGCAGAAAGCGTGATGTGGAATCACGGAACTAATTGGAAAAGTGTGTTTGCAGTTGGTGGCTACGTCATAGCATGGCTAAGGAGAACTGAAAAACTGGACATAGCAGATTTCGTTAGAAGCTATCAAGTCAGACGTGAAGTCACGCATGTTTCACAGTTTTTTAGAAAAGTAGCGAAAATATGACCGAGAGCGCATCAAATAATCTGCCCTGGCGCGCGTCAATGGAATTAACTCTTGGAATAAACCGTTTTTCCCACAACTTTCAGCATATACTTAGAGTCAACAAGATTTCATTTCGCATGAATGATTCTGAGCCTCATCGCATCGACTAGATTCGCCAAGAAACATAAATCGTCAGCAGTTTCTTCAAATCAAGTGTCGTCTCACGATTCACCAGAAATTCACACTTCTTCTTTTACGTAGCAGGTTCACGGTTTGCATGCATTGAAGCTGGACCCAAAACAGATATTTTCGCGCTGCTAATGTTTCTCTAAAACTGCTATCGGTGGCTGTTTGCAAGAATCTGAGATCAGAACCCACTATTCAGGAGCCATAATATTCATTGCCAAACTGATCACAGTGGCAACTGGCATCATTTTCACGGTGATTGTGCTAAATTCATTGTCGGAGTCGGATTATGGAGCTATGGGAGCGTTTTTGAACATCATAATCCCTTATTTCACCATATTATCTGGACCCATAACATTCTGGACGATGCGTTTTGCAGCCCGAAATAAAGAAGGCGCAACCAAGACAAGCATCGTCGGAAACTTGGGCGTGAGCGTGATAGCCACCCTTGTCTATTTTGCAGCACTTCCGATTTTTACGACTTCTCAGCAATTGGCGAAATACTTGTTAGTTTACCTAGTGGCCGCGGCGCAGATCGTAGAGACATACCTGATTGGAGCTTTTGAGGCTGATCTACAGGCTAGGAGACCACACTTCGTAGGCTATGGGCTACTAATCGGTGAAATAATGAAGGTTTTGTTCGTTTATTTCCTGGTTGCGAAACTGCAGTGGGGACTTCTAGGGGCAATGGCTAGTCTGACAGTAGCTTTTGCCACAAAGATGGCGTTTTACTTCAAACTAGTGTTAGAGGAACTAAAACAAAAGATCGTGTTCGCCTACATGAAAGAATGGCTAAAGGGATCAGTTTTCACGTTGTATAATGTTGTTGGTAATCAAATCGCAGTGATAGTATTTGTTATGCTAGTTTATTACGGAGGAACAACTGGATATGGTTACTACTACGCCTCCTCGCAAATTGCAAGCATCATTGCATACTCGACTTTTCTTGCCTTTGCCTTGACGCCAAAACTTCTGGCTGATCCGAACATTGACGAAGTTACGGCTTCGCTGAAGTACGTATTGATGTTCGCTATTCCGATGACAGCGGGCGTCCTAACCATACCTAACTCGTATCTCCTCTTCTTAAAGGAAAATGGGGAACTCACTATTGCTACGCCCATTCTAATAATACTGGCGATAGATGCCCTAGTCTCGACGATTTCAACGATCTGGACATATGTTCTCTACGGAATTGAAAAAGTTGACGAAAAAGCAGAAATACCTTTCAAACAAGTCGCCCGCAGCCGACTCTTCATTGCTTTTTCTCTACCTTACATTCACTCGGCGATAACCCTGCCAATAACCTTCTACGCCTTGACAAACTTGGCCGGCAGCAACTTGGTGCTAATCGCAATGTACGTTACAGGAATCAACCTCGCGGCACGTTCGATCTCATTTCTAATTCTGTACACTCTCATGCGAGAAGACATCAAGATTAGAATTCCGTGGAAAAACATAGGAAAATACGTTGTCGCTTCGGCAATCATGGCATTGGTCCTGTTCCTAGCGCACCCAGTAAGCAGGCTTTCAACTATACTCTTCACTGGGATTGGGGCAATAATCTATGTAACGGTGCTGATAATTGCGGACGAAGAAACTCGAAAGCTGGCACATGCGGTAATGAAGGCGATCGGGAGGTAATGGTCCACTCGCGAATACAACCAGAAATTCCAATACAAAATTTGCATAATGACGACAATTGACGAAAAATGCTAGGGCCGCTTGACATACCGATGGAATCTGTCAAAACCATTTTGAAACAGCTATGACAAAAGCTCTAACAAAAGTGAATTTAGTTCCTCTTTATTTTTAAGGCCTCTGAAAATCGCCTTTCCACTTCCGTAAACTCGAAAAGAAAAACTCTGGTAGGCAAGTTCGAAAATTATGCCTCCGATAGACTTTTTCACAGACGCCTTTCCAATGATCTTTTTGATTGCTTCGTCCTTCTTATCATATTTGAAAATAACTATGACATCTTGCTCTTTACCACATGTGCCTTCGGTTCTGGCTACATAGTCTTCAACTTTCACCATTAGAATCGTTCTATCTCCTTCAATACTTTGGTGAACTGGTCAATTTCTTCAAGTGTATTGTATACGTAGAAGCTTGCCCTTACGGAAGAACTTAAGCCAAACGTCTCGTGCAACGGTTGTGCACAGTGAAAGCCACTTCTTACCATGATTCCGTAGTTGTCAAGGAACAAGGCGATATCATGTGAGCTTAAGCCGTCAACGCCGAATGGAACTATGCCACACTTAATAGATGTGTTTTTTGTCCCGTAAATTTTGACCTTTTTACAACATGCTTCCATCCGCGGGATAACATATTCGGTTAAAATCTCTTCGTGAGACTTCACGCTTCCCATGCCTATTCGTTTCAGATATCGTATGGCCTCCATCAGACCAACGGCGCCACATGCATTTGGAGTTCCTGCCTCAAACTTCCAAGGTAAAACGTTCCAAGAGATTGAACAATGCTTTGTTTTCTCGTTGTAGGAGACTTCTTTGATCATTTCGCCTCCTCCGTGGAAAGGTTCCATCTTCTGAAGAATTTCTTGCTTACCATACAAGACGCCAATCCCTGTAGGTCCAAGCATTTTATGGCCGGAGAAAGCTAGAAAGTCAGCATCCAGATCCTTGATGTTGACGGGCAAATGCGGAACTGACTGTGCCCCATCAATCAGCACGAGGGCACCGTAATCATGCGCGGATTTCGCGATTCTCTTTACGTCGTTAATTATGCCTGTGACGTTCGAAACGTGAGACAGGCAGACCATTTTTGTTTTCTTAGAGAGAAGGTTTTCAAAAGATTCACAATTCAGGGTTCCGTCATCATTTACTTCAATGTATTTCATCTTGTTGCCTGTTATTCTTGAGATTATTTCCCATGGCACGATGTTGCTGTGGTGCTCCATCAGTGAGACTAGGACCTCATCCTCTTTCTTCAAGTTGTGAAGCCCCCAAGCGTATGCGACGAGGTTTATCGCTTCTGTTGTGCCTCTTACGAAAACTATTTCCTCCATGTCCTTTGCGTGAATGAACTCGGCAACCTCTTCATGTGCTTCTTCATAGAGTTCTGATGCTTCTAGGGAAAGCGTATGTACGGCCCTGTGGACGTTTGCATTATGTTTTTCGTAGAAGTCTTTGATAGCGTCGATCACTTGTCGTGGTTTCTGCGAAGTCGCTGCGTTGTCAAAGTAGATCATCTGTTTTCCGTTGATTCTCCGCTTAAGTATAGGAAAATCTTCACGGATCTTTTGGGCGTCCAGCATTATTTTTCTTCTTCCAGCTTCATTCTCTTCGAAAGAGCCTTCGCTAATTCCTCTTCTTCCAGCGCCTGCTTCTCTTCAAAGCTTGGTTCTTTCTGAAGCCAACAGGGACATGCTCCCTTCTGCTCGTAAAACTTCCTGATAGCTCTCTTAAGCGCACCGACAGCCAGAATGCCACAGTGAAATTTTATGCTCGGTAGACCGCCCACAGATTCGGCCACGCTTTTGTACGAGATATTCCAAGCGTCTTCAAGTTTGAGCCCTTTGATCATCTCAGTAACTATACTAGATGTGGCAATGTTCGCCGCACACCCATAGCTTTCAAAAGATGCTTTTTCGATCACGTCTTCTTTATTGATCTTCAAGTAGAACGTTATCATGTCACCGCAAACTGGGTTTCCAGCAATTGCAGTTACAGTAGCATCATCCATCTTTCCAAGGTTCTTGGGGTTCCTGAATAATTCTAGAATTTTCGGGTTATATGGTAAGGGGGCGCGAGACATCTCATTGTGCTCCTGTTGAACCAGTTATTCCTCTAATCCTTTGAACAGCCTTCGGAATTACTTTCAAAGCGTAGCTTATGTCTTCTTCTGTATGCATCCTCGTGATCTTCATCAGTATACTACCATGGGCCTGATCAAACTTTCTGCCGATGGCGACCAGAACGTGACTCGGCTGCAATAGTCTTCTTGAACAAGCACTGCCACTTGAAGCGTAAACACCATTTAGGCTCAATTCAATCGTAAGTGCTTCTCCTTCACATCTCAGAAAGCTTATGTTAACGTTGTCCGGCGCCCTCTTTTCCCCAACGGGTCCGTTGAGCAAGACTTCCGGTATTTCACGAGTAATTCGATCAATCAACCTGTCTCGCAGTTTTTGCATGTATGCAGCGTTTTCCTCGAAATTGTCGAATGCCAATTCGGATGCCTTCGCGAAACCAACGATCAAAGGCGTGTTCTCGAGCCCAGGCCACAGCCTCTGCGTACCTATCTGCCCTTCCAAGATCCTCTCAACGTTAACATGCTCCTTCACGTATAGAACGCCAATTCCGCGGGGTCCCAAGATTTTATAGCTGCTCACGGTTGCGAGGTCCAAATCCAAATTCTGCACGTTAAACGGAACCTTTCCATAAGCGTCGGACGCATCCGTGTGAAAAATCGTCTCAGGATTTTCATCCTTGACAAGCTTTACAGCCTCCTTGATAGGTTGGATTGTTCCTATTTCATGATTTACTGTGGACAAGCTCACAAGAATTGTTTCCTTGTCCACAGCCTCTTTGAGTTTTTCAAGGTTTATCAACCCTTCCACATCAACAGGAATCTTAGTCAGAGTAAACCCGCGTTTCTGAAGCATCTCCGCAACATTTAACACTCCTAAAGGTTCAACCTCTGAAATTACAATCTTTCCGCCCTTGGCACTCTTTGATAGAACTGTTCCCATCAACGCAAGATTGTCAGCTTCGGTTTCTCCAGGTGTAAAGTTGATGTTTTCAAGCGTTCCACAACCTAGGAAAGAAGCCACCATCTGAGTGGACTCCATTATTGTTTCAAAAGCTTCCCAACCAGGTTTGTGAGTAAGTGTGGGGTTACCAAAACCGCGGCGATTATAATATGGAATCATTGCCTTGATAACTTCGTTAGGCACGATGCTCGAATTCTCGTTATCCAAGTAAACCTCTCGCTTCAAATTTTCGTGTGCCTTGAGCAGTTCCTTGACGTTTTCAATCATGCAGCGTATTCACCAGCTTAAACCGAATGACTAATTGTCTCATTAACGCAGCTACTGCTAAAAAAACATAACCCAGAAAGAACACGGATTACACGTAACATTTTAAATTGCTCCAAAGTAATCTCTTTTGAAAGATAGGAGATGGGCTCTTTCCTGTGAAAATAATGGATCTATCTTTGCCAGAATCAGTTAAGGAGCTAATTACAAAAGAGGGCATCAAAGACCTTTTTCCACCCCAAGAAGAAGCTATAAAGGCTGGAGCCCTTGAGGGAAAAAACCTTATCTTGGCCAGTCCAACCGCCTCAGGAAAGACTCTAATTGCTGAGCTGTGCTCGCTGAAACACGTGCTGGAAAGAAAAGGAAAGGTCATCTATCTTACGCCGCTACGAGCTTTGGCCAACGAGAAGTTTGACGAGTTCAAGAAGTACGCAGCATTGACGAGAAAGGATGGAAGACACATTAGAATAGGCATCAGCACGGGTGATTTTGACAGCACCGACGCTTGGCTCGAAAGATATGATATAATAATCACCACAAATGAAAAGTCAGATTCCCTCTTACGACATAGAACCAAGTGGATGGATGAGATTTCTTTAGTAGTCGCTGACGAAGTCCACTTGCTGAATGATGCTGAAAGAGGCCCGACTCTTGAAGTAGTTTTGGCCAGACTCATGCAGGTTAACCCGAACATTCAGATTCTAGCGTTGAGCGCAACAATTAATAACGTTGATGAAATCGCTGCCTGGTTGAAAGCAGAACACGTCACCACAGAGTGGAGACCAATTGCTCTCAAAGAAGGAGTACTTCTGCACGATGAAATACAATATAAAGATGGTGACGCAAGAAGAATTGAGAAGCAGACGCAAGATTCCTCGTCAAACTTAGTCTTGAACACCATAAAGTCTGGCGGACAATCACTTGTTTTCGCTTCAACACGAAAGAACGCCGTCACGCTAGCCAAGAAGTTTGCAGGAGAAATCGATGAGATTCTGTCTAAACCCGCCAAACGCTCATTGGAGCAAGAAGCTGAGAAGATTCTGATGGCTGGCGAACGAACAAGGATAAGCGAATCGCTCGCAGAGCTAGTTAAGCGTGGCGCTGCCTTCCATCATGCAGGCTTGGGCGGCAGCCACCGCAGAATAGTAGAAGATCTATTCAGGCAGGGAAAAATCAAGGTCTTGACGGCTACGCCCACGTTGGCGTTCGGCGTGAACCTGCCGGCCAGAACTGTTGTAATTCAAGACTATAGACGATATGAACCTGGATACGGCTATTATCCAATAAGTGTTCTTGAGTATAAGCAAATGGCAGGCAGAGCCGGAAGACCAAAATACGACAGGTTCGGAGAAGCCATACTCATAGCGAAGACTCCTGACGAGGCTGACTACCTCACAGAAAGTTATATTCTTGCGCGTCCAGAACGCATTTGGTCTAGATTAGCTGTCGAAAAGATCATGCGGTCGCATGTGCTCGCAACTGTAGCTTCGGATTTTGCACACACGGAACAGGGACTTTACGAGTTCTTCGGAAGGACATTCTACGCACATCAATACGACACAGAGGCAATCAAAGGCTTGATAGCCAATATTCTCAGGTACCTTTACGATGAGGGAATGATTGAAGTTCTTCGCGATGAAATCAACGCTACAAAGTTCGGTATCCGAGTCAGCGAGCTCTACATCGATCCTGCCTCAGCCGTCATAATCCGTGACTCGTTGAAGCGAGAACCAGACTGCTTTACGGAACTGAGTCTTCTTCAAATGATTGCGCACACGCCAGACATGGGACCAGTGTTGAGACCGTACTCCCGAGAGATAGACGAACTGGCAGTTTTTATGGATGAACACAAGGCCGAGTTTCTGACCGATTTGCCTAGTGAGTGGGAAGACACAGTGGCCTATGAATCGTTTCTCGGCGAAGTAAAGACTGCCATGACGCTACTGGCGTGGATCGATGAGCTCAGCGAAGACCAGATCATCGAAAGATTCACGGTGCAGCCTGGAGACCTCTACAGAACCATCGACAACACGAAATGGCTCCTCCACGCAACACACGAGTTGGCTACGCTCTTGGGGAACAAGCAAATAATACCGAAAACCGGCGAGCTTGAGGCAAGAGTGGCCAAAGGCGTCAAGAAAGAATTGCTACCTCTTGTCAGACTTGAAGGAGTAGGACGCGCCCGCGGCCGTATAATGTACAATGCAGGCTATGCAACCATTGAGGACATAAAACACGCAGAACTAAACGATCTGACTAGCCTGCCGCTTATAGGGCCGAGACTCGCGAAGAAAATAAAGGAACAAGTCGGCGGATTCGTGAAGAAAGAAACATGGGAGAAACTCGATAAAGAGGACGAATGGAAACAAACGGCACTCACCGAATACTGAACACCGCCGTTCAACATTCAGAAGCGGGTTGCTCTTTCTTTCCAATCACGAACTCAACCTGTCTCATCGCTGTTCCCAAATAGTTTCTCGGATTCAATGCGTGATCAAGCTCTTCTTCACTCAGCTTCCTACTGACAATATGGTTTCTGAGAAGAATCTCCCTAAAAGGCCGCTTCTCAACGTCACTTTTCAAAGCTAACTTTCTCAGAAGCTCATGAGCATCCTGCCGGTTCATTCCTTTCTTGACCAGAGCAGTCATCACGGCTTCAGACAAGGCACGCCCCTGCGTGAGCTCAATGTTCTTCAGCATACGGTGTTCATCAACGCGTAGGTTGTCAATGACATTGATCATCAACGAAAGCATATGGTCGACCAATATGAATGCTTCTGGAATAATGAATCGTTCTGCTGAAGATTGAGTCAGGTCTCTCTCATGCCATGTAACAACATTTTCCAAAGCAGGAATCACAAGGCTCCTGACTATTCGAGCCAGACCGCATACTGTTTCACAGGTCTCTGGGTTCTGCTTGTTAGGCATCGTTGAACTGCCAACCTGTTTCTCACCCTCAAATGCCTCAAAGAGCTCGGCAATTTCTGGCCTCTGCAATTCCCGAATTTCCGTCGCAAAATTCTCAAGAGAGGCAGCGACAATAGCTAAGAGACTCACAAGTTCCGCATGGCGGTCCCGCTGCACGATTTGACTTGAAATCTCTGCCACTTCAATTCCGAGTCTGCGCATAACAAGCTTCTGAATTTCCATAGCGTGAGGGCCAAGAGCTGCCTGCGTTCCGACAGCCCCGCTCATTTTCCCAACTATGACGCGTTTTTCACACCCTTTCAACCGTTGAATATGCCGCGAAATCTCACATTTCCAGAGCGCAAATTTGAAACCAAGCGTGATAGGCAGTGCATGTTGACCATGCGTTCTTCCCATCATCAAAGTCTGCTTGTACCGATTGGCCTTGTTCCATAAGATTTTCTCGAGATCGTGCAATCTCTGTTCGATGAGCTCCAGAGATTCCTTCAACTGAAGCGCATTTGCGGTGTCAACAATGTCGTAGCTTGTCGCCCCGAGATGCACAAAGGCTCCGCTTTGTCCACTTGCCTCTGCCAAAGCTCTGACTAAAGCAGCAACATCATGCCGTATTTCATGTTCAATCTCTTTTATTCGGCTTAGCTTAACCCGCTCCAAAAGAGCTGAAGCCATAATTTTCTCTGCATCTTTCTTAGATATGTCGCCGACTTGGCCATGTGCCCAAGCCAGAGCAGCCTCCACATCTAGCATCTTTTGGACACGCGTCTCCTCTTCGAATATCCTTTTCATTTCAGGAGTTCCGTAGCGACCCGTGTCTATGGGAAGGATGGGCAAACAGGTTCCACCCTGCAAGAAGATAGACGCATTGAAGATTAATGCTTTACCTAAAGCTGTAGCTTCAGACTGAACTGAACGCGACACCATCTTTAATTCAATCCTTTTCACGCCACGATGCTTCTTGGGCCATAACACGCTTAATTTATGAGCCATACTTTGTTTACTACGACAGCACAACTCTAACGTCTGAAGACATGAATTGATTGGAAGGTTAGCGAATAATGACGGAATTAATTGCAGTTGTGAACAGGCAAGGATGGGATGCAACAGAGGCAGCCGTCACCATGCTGAGCGCACTGTCATCTGCAGGCGCTGACGCTTTCAGCATAGCCTCACCTTCATACATGAAATCAGAAAGAACGATTCATGCGCTGAGGCAACACTGCTTAAACTCGAAAACGATAATCGGATGCAAATCTCCAAGAAACCTGCAGTCAGAAAAGCCGCAACCAATGATGCTGAAGAGTGCGGCAATGGTCCTTGCGGGAAGAATCTACACTACAAAAGGGATTTTCAAGATCGAACCCTCCACGTTTGACTTGCAGAGACAAGGCAAAGAAGCAGCCAAAAGTTTTGTGGAGAATTCATTCGGTGATTACGTTTTCGCACTGGCAGAGTCTTCAACGCTTGTAGCAGGCAGAGACGCCGCAGGTGCATGTCCACTCTATTATGGCGAAAACGCAGAGTTTGCAGCCTTGGCATCTGAACGCAAGGCATTATGGAAAATAGGAATTGATAAAAGCTACTCTTTTCCTCCGGGCCATGTAGCGGTTGTCGACCAAGAAAACTTCAAATTGGAACCAGTCAAAATTCTCTCATACTCAGAACCGAAACAAATGACTATGGCAGACGCGGTCAATGAGTTAGAATCACTTCTTCGATATTCTGTTGTGCAGAGAATTTCAAATTTGAAAGAAGTATGTATCGCTTTCTCGGGCGGCTTAGACAGCAGCATAATAGCATTGTTCGCCAGAAACACCAAATGCAACGTACAACTGATCCATGTAAGCCTTGAAGATCAAAAAGAGACAGAGTATGCTAGAAAAGCCGCTGAGATCCTGAAATTGCCAATTCACATTCGATTATTCAAAGAAGAAGACGTGCAAAACGACCTTCGAAAGGTTTTGTGGCTCATTGAGGAAGCTGACCCCATCAAGACAGGGGTAGGCATTCCGATTTATTGGGCGGCTGAACAAGCAGCAGAAATAGGATTCAAAGTGATGTTGGCTGGACAGGGTGCGGATGAGCTCTTTGGCGGGTACAAAAGATACGTGGATGATTATTCTTTGGGTAGCGAAAAGGTTAGGGAGAGAATATTCAACGACATCGTTAGAATCTACGATAATAACCTAGAAAGAGACTCCAAAATTTGCTGTTATCATAATGTCGAACTGAGACTTCCCTTTGCAGCTTTTGAAGTGGCGGAATTCGCCACTGCCATACCGGTCAACTTGAAAATAGACTCTGAGAAGGACACCATGCGAAAGCTCGTTCTGAGGAAAGCGGCACAGAATGCGGGTCTTCCTGAGATGATTTCGATGAAACCGAAGAAGGCAGTTCAGTATACAACTGGAGTGGATAAAACTCTTAAGAAAATGGCCAAGAGAGAGGGCGTTTCTGTCAGAACGTTCTTGCAGAAAATGTTCAACAGGATATTCGGCGAGGCTTCTTTGAAATGAGAAAGACAGCTGTTGTTTTCTCGCCTGTTTTCACGAAGCATGATCCAGGCATGGATCATCCCGAATCTGCGCGACGAGTAACGGCAGTCATTAGAGAGATTGAAAAGAGAAAAGTAGACTTTGATGCCAGGCTTCAGTTCGTGCAACCTGAAAAGGCCAACAGAGAAGATGTCAAATTGGTCCATGCCAGAGAATATATCAGGCTTGTTGAAGCTGTTTGCAGAGCAGGCGGCGGTCCTTTAGATTCAGAGGACACGGTGGCTTCTCCAGACAGTTTCGAAGTCGCTCTCTACGCTGTCGGAGGAGCATTGAAAGCCGTCAACCTTGTCATGGAAAGAAAGTTTGAGAATGCCTTCGCCCTAGTTCGTCCGCCGGGGCATCATGCAGAAAGGTTCCGCGCTTTTGGCTTCTGCATTTTCAACAACATAGCGATTGCAGCGCAAATCTTGATCAAGAAGTATGAATTGAACAGAGTGCTCATATTGGACATAGATGCCCACCATGGAAACGGCACACAAAAACAGTTTTACGATACGCAAAAGGTTCTCTACATGAGCCTACATGAGGACCCGACCGATTTTCCCAGAGCAGGCTTCATAGATGAGGTTGGAAGAGGGGAAGGAGCAGGCTACACCGTAAATATCCCGCTTCCTTACGGCACAGGAGACCACGTGTACCTGCGGGCAGTCAGAGAGATAGTGACGCCGATAGTGCGTCAATATAAACCCGAATTCATACTAGTGTCTGCGGGTTTTGACGGTCACTATTTAGATCCCATAGGAAATCTTTCTCTTTCAGCCAAATGCCTTGAACAAGTACTTGAAACAGTAACTGGCCTAGCGTCGAGATTTTGCAATGGTAAGCTCGTAAGCGTTCTTGAAGGAGGTTACAACGTGAAGACCCTTGGGCAACTAGCGGTCATGGCGATCGCAAAGATGAGCCTAACAGAGATGAAAATAGCGGAGAGACCTCCAATAATCAAGAGAAATGCGATATCTCAAGGCGGAAAAATCATAGATGAAACAAAGAAAACTCAAAGTAGTTTTTGGAGGATGTATTGACGTGAGTGTGTGTCGATGCGAGAAATTCTTGCGCTACTCCACAACTTGGATTGCTGCTTCGGGACACTGAACTTCGCAGGCTCTGCACACTAGGCATTCGTCAGGTTTGATAGCAGCTGATTTTCCATCTTTTACTTCGTAAACACCCACTGGGCACGTGTCAACACATGTTCCGCACCCGGTACATTTGTGGTTGTCAACTACTATTTTGACCATTGTCGTTCTTCTCCTCTCTAGAGTTTAGTTTTCCATTGAAAAACTTGCAGAAGAATAAAAGTGTTTAGGTGATTTACGAGGTTTCTTCACGTAGTCTTAAGAGGATTCCGTTAATCGTGGTTTCAGCTCTTTCCTTCTTACGCTGATAGTCGGCTAGACGGTTTCGGTAAGCCTCTAATGACAGTTCTCCGCGATTGTGAAGAGATTCAGCATTCTTTACGTTGGTCTTTACTTCACCTATTTCAGCTTCGGCGACTTCAAGCTGCAGCATCAATCCTGAGTATTTGCCGCCGGCAACTCGCATTCTCTCCTTGGATTCATTCAGCTTTCTCTGCGCTGCGTCCAAACGTGTCTCCAAGGTTATTCTCATGACTTTGTATCTGCGTCTTGGGATCCTGCCTTTTTCCATCCTTGCTTCCAGAGACTCCAATTCTCGATCTATCTTCATCTTCTCCTCATAAGTGTCTACAAAAGCCCTGAGGAAATCAGGGCCCAGTTTCAATGATGTTGTAGACAATGGAATTTTAGGGAGGATCTTAGGTCTTCGCCTGGTTGCAGCAACAAAGATGCAACCAACCGTGGCGATTGCCCATAACCAAATGGTCGGGCGAAATGATGACCAAAATGGATTATATCCGTAGCTGACACTAAGGCTCACCGAATTCAATACAACTACTCCTTGTTGGGTCAATGTGACTGATTCCTGGTAGATGCCTCTTCCAATACTATTAACGGCTAGAGTGGAATTCGTCTCAATCTCATTCATCGAAGCACCTTCGGGGAAAATAATCGTGATCAATGCCTCATCGAGGTAATAATTTTCATATTTGAACAAGGAGAGGTTTAAAGCAGAATTCGTGGAGCTGCGTGTAATAACGTTTTCAGGCCAAGAATACTTTGCGACAAACAGTGTGGAGTTGCCTGTTGTGGCATTTATGTTAAAATCGACTTCATACAGGCCCGTCTTGGCATCAACTTGCGTGATAGATAAGGTCCTTCCTAACACATCGGTAGCTTCGACATTGGAAGCTTCAAGGGGCAGAAACACCTGAAAACCAGACAAATCCGACTCGGCCTCGTTTGTCATGTAATAAGTGTCGGCGCCATCCACTTCACCGGTCCCGCTCACTGTGATGACACGACTCAGGCTGGCAATATCAACCATCAACTGGCTTTGTTCGGTTAGGTTGAAGTCCAGTGTCGCCGGCAAACGAGTCAGTTCAGGAAGATTCGGCTGATCGTATGTGAACCCGCTTACCGTTCCACCTATGTACACGGCACCCTGGGGTACCATTATTGATACGTTGCAGAGAGCAGCTTCTTTCATCAAACTTGGATATGCTGGGAAATTTAGTTCGTACAGAGTCGAATTTGGCGTCTGCGTAAGGAGACTGTAGGAAAGGACAAACCCCACGGTGAAAACTTGGGGTGTTCCATGTGGAAAGTCGATCGTCACACCATAGAAGCCTGCATGGCCATTCAAGGGGGTGTTAAGAGTAACCGGAAAACTGCTTGAATCGTTGAAAGCTACAGATTTTAGGACATCTTGGCCGTATTGGTCTGGAAAACCCATTAGAAAATCATTCGGGGCTCCAGTCACGTTGTTCAGCTCGAATGTGTCATTTATGAATACGTATCCGTTATACATGATTGTCACTGTGTGAAAGACTTGTCCTATACTGTAATCCGCCTCAGCCTCCACAGGTCTAATTCCCATTGTGACAAAAACCAGCATCATGCTCGCTATGATCAGGACGCCAAACAGTAACGCTGTCTTTCTCATTTTGCACTTCCCCGTTTCACTCTGAACATCGAGGCTGTTTATGTATTGATCAGCCCATTTATTTACTTTTGGAAACACAGAACATTTGTTGCGTATATATTTAACCATGCTTGGAACGAATATCGACAGAGAAAGGTGGACCGTCGTTTGGTCCAGCGAACCTAAAGCTGACCTATAGAGCCTTGGTTACAATTCTCCATGCCTAAGGTAATAGTCACGTTCCTTCTTGGACCCAAAGCTTCTCAAACCCGTTTCTTTCAATTGCTTTCTGAGCTTAGCAGCATATTGTGTTTCGATTTCCCCTCTTTTTTCCATGTAGTCAATTATTTCCTCAGCTTGTTTGCTCGTATCGCAACGACGAATGAAGTCTATCACGTCAGGCACGTAATGAACGTAGCTTTTTGAGGACACATTTTCTCCTGTTCGTGCATTTGTTCGGATGGAGCTTATCGGAACATTGTTGTCGTCGCGATCCAGCTCTTTGGCAAGTTCTGGAAACATTTTTTTCAATGCCTCCTTGGTAAAGGTCATGTAGACACCCCTAGACGTGACAGTGTAAGTGTATTATCATAAAATTGCATTATTTAAACAGCCATCGAACAGATTTCGGTTCTTATCGTGTCTGAACAAAGAGACTAGCTTGATAATCGCCTGAGAACGATAACATCTGAGAGGTTTACACTATCCTCGATCTGTAGCTAATAGCTCATCTAGAAGTGAACGAATCGCCGCGTAGGATTTTCTTTGAGCAGTCTCTTGAGCTCTCCAATTCGAAGTCCAACTATCTGGTCCCCATATATTTCACATTTCACTTTTGTTCCAACTTCTTGCGGACTGGCAACTTTGATCTCGATCATTTCTTTAGTTAGAGACTCAGCGTGAATGTGAAATGAACCTTTCCATTTTCCTTTTTTTGTCACGATTACTTGTTCAGCATCGGTTATTCTAATTCTATTCTTTTTCAACGTATTCAAGACATCATCGAATTGATCGTGGTAAACGATGATGTCTATGTCACTGTTATGATTTATGGTGCCGCGCCAGACACTTCCCACGAGTACTGGACTGTAAGCCTTTAGAAGACGCATAAACGCTAGAGCTTCCTGACGCATTCGGATCAGTCGCTCCTGTCTAGCTTGACCCTCACGTCCTCCGGCTATTCTGTCGAGTTCAATAGCAACTTCAAGATTTGAAGGAAGAAAGCGAGACCCCAATGCACTTGCCGCGTTCACCTTCGCCTGCTTATACTCCTTTTCTACTCCAGAATAGAGAAGACCCGCAGCTTCTCTGGCGATCCTTGTTCTTAAGCTTAGACTTGCAGGATACAACTATTCACCGTATATGGACTCAACATTTTATTGTTTGCTCGTATATTTCCAGTGTCCTCTCAGCAATTTTGTCCCAAGTGAATTCATTCAGGACCCTGCGTCTTCCATTCTTGCCAAGCCATTTGGTCTTCTCAGGACTTTCCAGAGTATTGCTTATGCCCCAGGCAATGTCTGACGGATTGTTTGGGTTCACGTGGAAACCACACTGTTCTTCGCCGCAGCAGACCACTATTTCCCGCATGCCGCTGACCCCAGCCCCACCTACGACGACTGGGCGTTCCATACTCATTGCTTCGAGGGCAACGATTCCAAAGGGCTCGTAGAGGCTTGGAAAAACGGCTACGTCGCACGCGGCATAGTGCAGGATTCGTTCCTCTTCCGGTATGAAATCGAATCGGAATTTCACGTAGTCTTGCATTTTCGTGGCTTTCACAAGGTTGGTCAAGTATTCCTGAAGGTCGCCTAGGCCGACGATGACTAGTCTTGCTTTTGGTGTTTTCTGCAGTACGTGTGGCATTGCCATTATGAGCTTGTCAACTCCTTTCACTCCGACCAGCCTGCCTAGAAAGAGGATCATGAATTCATCGTCTTTTATACCGTAGAATCCCCTGACCTTCTTTATCTGTTCTGCATTAACGGCTTCAGGACTGTATTTTTGGGGGTCAACCCCGTTGTAACAAACTTGAATCTTTTCTTTCGGAAAGCCAAGCTTTGTAAGTTCATCTTTCATCGCGTATGAAACGGTGACGATTACATCAGCAGCCATTGCACAATGAAGTTCAATGTTGCTCACGACTTCTGAGCCGTTGCCGAGCGTTCTTCCTTTCTCCGTTGAATGTACGTGGAACGCCAGGGGTAATCCTGCTTCCTTTTTGACCGTTATTCCACCCATCGCTGAGAGCCAGTCGTGTGCTACTACGATGTCGTATTTTATGCCCTCTTTCTTTATGAGTTCGTTGATGAGTTTCGAAGCGCTGAGGTAGTTGTACACGAGAATTTTGGAGAACATGTGGAGGCCTCTGCCCCATTTCTTGATGTCTTCAGCTATCACATCTGGAAGCGAATCTGAAACGTCAATATGTATGGGACGGTGAATCTCTATACCTCGCCAAATCTCTCTTGTGGGAAGACTGCCAGCATCATCGTTCATCGTGAAAATGGTGATGTCATTATCCATCAGAACGAACTTTCGCGTGATTTCAGCCGCGTACGTTCCTAGACCTCCCACAATTTTTGGAGGATATTCGTAGACTAGCACTGCCAGCTTCATGAAGTTACACCGTGTCCGCTCACATAAGCGTTGGCTAATGTTACAGAAGCATGTTTATTTACCTTACTAACGTACGCTCAATGTTTGAGTGCCCTGACCGCCAGGCGACTTCGAAGCTTCCCATCAGCCTTCATCTCGTGCAAGTCTATGGTGAGAATGGCGAAGCCCTCGAAGAGTTCTTGAAGCTCTTCTTCATTGGTAAAATGATGGATTACGCCTTTTTCATGGCCTTCTGTTTCCATGAACGTCTCATTTTCAATTTCGATGCCTTTTCCATGACTATATGTTCTCCTTGATAGGAAGTCAATCAGAATCATACCATCTTCGCTTAGCACTCTCTTTATTTCCAGAAGAGTCTGTTGAATTCCCCTCAGTTTTTGATGATGGATTGCGCGAGTGCAGATTACGGCTTCGAAGGTTGAATCAACGAAAGGGAGAGCGTTCATGGCGGACCTGACGAGGCCTGCGGTCAAATTCTCCTTGTTGAGCCTTTCTCTGGTCATTTTCAGGCCTGTCCCGGAAATGTCAGTCCCAGTTACTTCTAAGCCTTTTCTAGCCATGTAGACTACATGTCTTCCTCCGCCGCAGGCAAGGTCAAGAACCCGTATCTTGTTGTTCCCTTGCCGATACGTGAAGTCGATAACGATCCCATCTGGTTCTTCAGGGCTGTATTCTTTTTCTAGCAGTATTTTGTCCCATTCAGTCAATGATCGCACCGCCCGGTAGATCCCTGTGAGCCACCCAAGCTAATAGGCATATTTACTGTCAATTGCCAAGACAAAGATCTAGGACCATCACATGAAGCCTACTATTTGTCAGAGCCCGCCATCTCATTTGCAGAAAAACAGATAAGATTTAAAGCTTGTAGACAAGTACAGTAAGAGATCAGGAGTAGGCAAAGATGAGTATTTCACCTGTTAAACGACTCATCCTCGAAACTATGTGGATGTTGGACAAGCCTGCAAGAGCTACTGAGATAGCGAAAGATACGGGAGTAAACTTTCCCTCGGTTATGATGCACATAATAGGGCTTACACGCTTAGGCCTTGCAGCATCAGCCGAAAAAGGATTCTACCTAATAACGGATGAAGGAAAGAAGAGTCTCGGACTTCCGGAAATCGACAAGGCAAAAGCGACCGAGATCCTGGCATATTTACCGCTGGAGAAATCATTTCATTTTTATGCAGACTATGGAAAGCCATTGGGCATTCATGCTGCAAGCCTTCAGGACTTTTGCGATAAAATAGCGAATTTGGACGCAAGTTCCATAGAGTTTCATACAAGCCGCGGTGACTTT
>DASPTR010000161.1:0-4435 GCA_035623315.1 Candidatus Acidiferrum sp.
TAATAGCCAAGGCAGACTCAGACGAAGAACTCGCCAGTATAGTAGGAGAAGATCCACTATTCTTCTACACAGAAAAAGAAGTCTACCCGCTCACCACCCGTGAGGCCCACAAGCGAAGACTGCAAGAAATCTTCGGCAAGACACGCGCCCAATAGCACGCGCTAGACGAATGACTTAACGCGTGCACTTAGGCAAGAATTTGCTGTTTTGCCCAACTCATGCACTCAGCCTCAAAATGCCCTATCCAAACGACTTAAGGAAAAAATGATGAAGATAACAGTGCAGAACACAAAGGCTTTTTCGTAGTCGAATCAGATAACCCCCGCAACATTATGAAGTTTTTCGGCCCCATGACCGTTGACGTGGAACTTGTTGTACTCCTTCAGCAAATTCGGAAAAACCCTGTAAGAAATCGGAGAATGCGTGTCAACTTGCTCATTTTTATTATACTTTTAAGCACAGATGAGATTGACATTTGAATACTTGAGGAGAAGATCCCACTGACAGAAAAAGCCTCGATTTTTGATCAGATGAAGGCCGATGAAGTACTTAGGTCGCTGAATTCAGACTTGCATATCGGGCTCAAAACGGCTGAGGTTGAAACCCGGCTGAAGCAATACGGGTACAACGAAGTTCCTGAAAGGAAAGCTAACCCTGTTGTGAGGTTTGCAAAGAAGTTCTGGGGTCTGACGGCATGGATGCTTGAGGTCATAATAATCGTTTCATTGTGGTTGCAAAATTACCCTGACGTGTACATCGTAACGGGACTCCTTGTTTTCAATTCGGTATTGGGTTTTGTGGAAGAACATAGAGCATCGAGCGTCGTAGAAGCCTTGAAACAGAAACTGCAAGTCACCACGAAGGTTCTAAGAGATAGCGTTTGGAAAAGCTTGCCTGCAAAAGAACTGGTTCCAGGAGACATAATCCGGACGCGGGCCGGAGACTTCGTCCCCGCCGACGTGAAGATGATAATCGGCGAGCTTGAAGTTGACCAATCAGCTTTGACAGGAGAATCGTTGGGTGTAGAAAAAGAGCCAGACGAGGTTATCTATTCTGGCTCGGTTGTGAAGAGAGGCGAAGCGAACGGGATCGTTATCGCGACCGGAGTCAAGACCTATTTTGGAAGAACTGCCCAACTCGTTCAGCTTGCGCGGCCAAAACTGCATTTGGAAGAGGTTATCTCGAACGTTGTCAGATGGTTGCTGATCATAAGTATCACGTTGATAGCCTTAGCTGTTGTTTTTTCAGTGGCAGAAGCAAAAGATCTGAAAGAAGTGTTACCCATAGTCTTGGTACTTCTGCTATCTGCAATACCTGTCGCTCTGCCTGCAATGTTCACGGTCAGCATGGCTCTCGGTTCCATGGAGCTTGCCAAGAAAGGCGTCTTGGTGACCCGACTGAGCGCTTCAGAGGACGCGGCAACGATGAATGTTCTCTGCGCAGATAAGACTGGCACTATAACGATGAACAGATTGTCAATCACGAATATAGTACCGCAGAACGGGTTTACCGAGCAACAAGCAATCCTCTATGGAGCCTTAGCCTCCCAGGAGGCAAATCAAGACCCGATAGACTTGGCCTTCATAAACATGGCAAAACAGCAAAATATATTGGATCCATCCTACAAGCAGCAGAGTTTCATTCCTTTCGACCCGAAGACACGAAGAACTGAAGCCTTAGTCCAGAAAAACGGCCATGAAATCCGAGTAACGAAGGGCGCTGTAAACGTGATTGCCGCAGCGTGCGGACTTGAGAAGAATGCTATCGCTCAGCTCGAGACGCGTATGAGTGAATTTGCCGCCAAGGGCTACAGAACCCTGGCAGTCGCAAAGACCGAGGATAAGAGGAACCCCGAACTTGTCGGTTTGGTAGCGCTTCGCGATATGCCCAGACCGGATTCAAAAGAACTGATAGAGGAACTCAGAGAATTGGGCATATCAGTCAAGATGCTCACAGGCGACGCTCTTCCAATCGCAAAAGAAATCGCAGCCAGCGTTGGACTCGGGGAAAACGTGATCAAAGCAGCAGCCTTGAAAGAATCCATAAAAGAAGATCCCATGGAAGCGACACAAGCCGCCGAAAGTACTGATGGGTTCGCCGAAATCTATCCTGAAGACAAGTACACCATTGTCAGGAGTCTTCAGGCCACAAAGCATGTGGTAGGTATGACGGGCGACGGCGTAAACGATGCACCAGCTCTCAGACAGGCAGAAGTGGGCATAGCGGTAAGCAATGCAACAGACGTAGCAAAGGGTGCAGCCAGCGTCGTGCTGACGAATGAAGGGCTGATCAGCATTGTGAATTTGATCAAAAACGGAAGAATAATCTATGAGAGAATAACCGCATGGATACTCAGCAAAATAGTCAGAACCCTTCAAATAGCCACATTCGTAGTCCTATCCTTTCTATTGACTGGGGACTATGTTGTCTCGTCGTTCGCAATAATACTCTATTTCTTCATGACCGACTTCGTGAAGATAGCATTGTCAACAGACAACCTAAAATGGTCCAGAAAACCCGATACTTGGAACGTAACCAGTTTAGTTAAGGCTTCCACCATACTCAGCCTGCTCGTTATTGTCGAATCATTTAGTCTGCTCTATGTTGCGATCAACATTTTTCATCTGACCGTAGCTAAAGAGACCCTTTACACATTCACGTTTGAAATACTGTTCTACTCAGCCATGTTCCTAATATTTAATGTAAGGGAAAGAGGACACTTCTGGGATTCTAGACCCAGCAGAACATTGCTTACCGCAATAATTCTGAGCATGATAGCAGCAACCATAGTGGCCACTGTCGGACTTCCAGGATTCGTGCCCATATCTATCAGCGAAACTCTCTTTGCAATATTCTGTTCTGCCGCCTTCTCACTGGTACTGAATGATCTGGTCAAGTATCTCATGGTTAAAAGAACAGAAATAAGATGGTGATGCCCGAAGTGAAATAACGGTCATGCTCTAGTAACCATAAGAACATTTTCTTTTTAGTCCTTCGTCCAAAGAATATAACGAGCGCAACTCAACAAAGTTGGCTGGTGACAAGGTTTAATAGTTTAGATTTGCACGTGTTTTGTCTTGACTCATCGTGGATATTAAGACTATATTATTGAACGTGGCTGTGTATTCAGGGGTCTCTTTGCTTGTGTTGGTCGCTGTGTATTTGGTGGACTTGTGGTTTTTGTCTTCTTATTTGCAACTGTCGGCACTGGAAACATTGTCTATGGAAGGAGTAATGCTCATCATACTGGGCCTTCTGTTCCTAGTAGGCACTGGAGGAATTAACCTCGGGAGTCTCAGCGCCGCAATGATATCGGCGAAAGCGAAGGCAATATTCAGAGGAGATATTGCAGGACCGGACGAGGTTCTCCGACGAGATACATGGAAAGCTAAAGGATTCACTCGCACTGCTCTGATCTTGTTATTTTCAGGAGTGCTAATGATTCTAGTGTATTTTCTAACCCTATAAGTTAAAGAGAGCTATTTTCGCCAAACTCTAAAGATAACATTTTAGACAACATTAACGAAATATGGATCGGGACAAAAGCAAATCTGAGACGACCCTCTCATTTTCACTCGTCGAACGAACGTCGAAGCTTGTAGCAAGGTTAATCGGCCGTATATTCTCAGCTTTCTTTCTAGTTCCTTGTTGGTCGAGGAAATCACATCTTATCTGGCAGTTTTTGCGCAAATTACACAAATAACAGCAAGCATGTTTGACCTTGTTAAGGCATTGTTCTGGTGTTGCCCCCCATATGTCACTCTTTCTAATTGCGGCACACTTTCCGCTCGCGTTGAAATATTCACATTTGACAGACGCGTGTGCACCTGCTTGGTTTGGGCCGATCAGGTTCTCCTCGCTTGTTCGGGTGTAACTTCTCAAGTAGAGTACGATGCAGATCAGCAGCGTGGCTGCTCCAGCTAATCCAAGAATCGCGTAATATGGCATAGACATCAGCCAGGTTTGAACGGCAATATTCACTGTTGACGAGAGAACGGCAATCAGAAAAGCAAGCCCGATACAACCCAAGGTAAGCTTCAAGAAAAATGATGCTTGCTTGACCATGGCATTTTCGGTGTCAATCTCTGAAGCTCCGCGGGCAAAGAGTTCTCGTTTTGTATTCTTGATTTGCGAGTTGAACAAAAGAAAGATTCTCGTGGTAACCAGCACCAGACCCGTGGCCAAGACTTCGACAAACGGTAGATTTGCAGCCAGCATTCCGAAGTTGAAGGGAAAACCAAATGCTTTGAACCAGTCAAAGTTTGAGAACCAAAGGACAGAGGGCAAAAGAAGTATCCATAACAACACGTAGGCGCCTGAAATGATTCTTTCGCTGCCGAATACGATCAGAATCAGGAGAACACCGAAAAGTACTGCGAGAATCAACGTCAAGAAAGTGTTCGAGTCAGGAATGAAGCTGATGGCGCTTAAGGCC
>DASPTR010000162.1:0-31638 GCA_035623315.1 Candidatus Acidiferrum sp.
AAGAAGGGGAATGAATATTTAGAAACTTACCGCATGATATTGAAAGATCAGCTTTGCGACGGAGACATTCGATAAGAAACCCTCAATTCACGATTTGATGAGCATTATGATCGATGTCGCGATCGTTGGAGGAGGGCCAGCAGGTTCTTATTGTGCATACTGCCTTGCCAAAGAAGGAGTCTATCCAGTTATTTTCGATCATTCCCACCCGCGAGAAAAACCATGCGGAGGGCTCATCATGCCCTTTGCACAAAAGCTTCTCCCCTTCCTAGAGAAACTTCCAATAGGACGGGGAGAAAAGACGAAGTTACATTTGATTTCACCCTCGGGAAGAGAAACGTGCCTGTCGATGCGAAAGGGCAGAATGCTGTGTTTTTCAAGAATGAAACTTGATCAAAGCTTGGTGGACATGGCCACAGGCAGGGGCGCTTCAATAGTGAACGAGCAAGTCACAGCAATTGAAAGGGAAGGACCTTCTTGGAAACTTAGATCTGGCAACAAATCATATAACGTAAAGATTGTGATCGGCGCTGATGGCGTGAACAGTCTGATCAGAAGAAGACTCGTAGGGCCACTTGGTCAAGCCGATCTAGGCATCTGTTGCGGATATTTTGTTAAGAAATTGGAAAAGGAAGATATCACATTCAAGTTCCTGGCTAATAGGAAAGGCTACATTTGGCTCATACCCAGAGACGAAGAAACCAGTTTGGGGATAGGCTCTTTTGAAATGTCCAGCTCTATCGGAATGAGGCAAGAACTAAACAGGTTTGTTAGTCAGGCTTATCCGCAAGCCGAGATCTGTTCACGATGGGCCGCTTTAATTCCTAACATCAAAAGCCTGAATATCTTCAAGATACCGGTTGCTGGGCCCGATTGGGTATTGATAGGCGATGCCGCAGGGCATGTGAACTCAACGTTGGGAGAAGGCTTAATGTATGCACTGTTGGATGGTGAGTTAGCAGCCAAAGCAATTGTTAGAGGCGATCTGAGGATTTTCGACCATCTGTGGAGGGAAGCATATGGAAGTAGCCTGTTTCTCGGAGTCAAGCTCAGAAAATTGATATATACCAAACCTGGGCTTGAACTCTACTGCAAATTCCTGAAACTCGAAAACGATCTGTATCCTTAGCTTAGGTTAACCTATAGACTCGATTGTCCTTAAGTTTGCCGGGAAAGCAAGAATTGATCTTGATCATAAGGTTAATTATTGCAAGTAACCCAACATGATTCTGGGATTCGAATGGAGACCAATGCGAAGAAATTGGCGGTAATTCTTCAGAAGAGGAGTGCAGACGCACTTGAATGCGTACGAAAAGACATGAAAGGCGAACATCTTCATTCAAAACTGGCAAAAGATGCGCTAACGCTGTACCTCAAAGACTGGTGCAACGTCATACATCCGGGCCTTATATCGCTGGCAGGCGAGGCGGCTGGTGCGCCTTCTGAAGTAATATTGCGTGCTCAAGCAGCAATGCTTTTTTTGACGGCCGCTTCCGACGTACATGATGACATAATTGACAAATCATCTTCAAAGAACGGTAGACCGACCGTTTTCGGAAAATTCGGGATTGACATCGCCGTTCTGATTGGAAACGCCTTCTTCATCAAGGGCTTCACAAGTCTCAACAGCTTAGGAGGACTCATTTCCTCGGAGAAGACGCAACTTCTATTTCTGACCGTGCAAAAGGCCTTTTTTACGGTGGGAGACGCGCACGCACTCGAGATTGTTACGAGAAAGCAAAACGAGATATCGCTCAATGAATACTGGAATATCATCAATCTGAAGTCGCATGCACTCCAGGCAGATGCAAGAATAGGCGCCTTTCTCGGCACTGCACGCGAGAGGGATGTTGAAATCTTGGCAACCTATGGCCAGGCACTAGGTACCTTGGCGATTCTCAGAGATGACTTTATTGACATTTTTGACCCGAATGAATTATACAATCGCGTAAAAAACGAGTGCCCGCCACTGCCCATTTTGTATGCTTTTCAAAATAAAAAAATCAAGAATGAGATCCGACGCAACATTCACGATAGAATGACGCAAAAGGAAACAAATTCAATTGTGGACATCGTGATGGAATCAAAAGAGGTTAGTCAGCTGGTCAATGAGATGCGCATAATCGTGAATAAGGCAAATAAGATACTCAATAGACTACCAAACTCAGTAGCAAAGCGAACAATGGCAGATCTCGCTCAAAGCATGCTTGAGGATCTAGATGGATAACGGTCTACCCGCCGCCAAACCTTATCGGTACTCGTCTCTTTTTCTTCTCCATGTTCTATCTCCTCTACTGTATTACTGTTCAACAGGTCGATATTAAGGTTTATGGTTGCTTTGATTGTCGCTTTGACCAAAGATTTTATCTACATCGTGTTTTCCTTTCAGGTAAACAGGTTCAAATGCAAACCGAAAACATTCTAGCGTTCACTAGGACTCACCTCAAAGTGTTTCTTTCGGTTTTTGTCCTTACCATTGACACTTTTGTTTGGTACAGCTTGTTATACACTCTCTTTCCAGATTTTGCATCACATCTTGGGCTATCAAGCGCTGAAGAGGCAGTAGTTGTCGGTGTGTTCTTTGCAGGAATCGCTCTTAGTGCCCTATTAGGAGCTGGCATCCGGGTTCGTTCTACTCGTCTCTTCTTCTCTATTTGGATATTGATTGGAATAGCTTCGACTTTGTCTCTGGTTGTGGTGGCAGGCAACCCCGTAGGCGCCTCGGCATCATCTCTATTCTTAGGAGTGTCAATCGGATGGGGTATACCCTTAATTCTCTCATACTTTGCCGAATTCTCCCGCATCGGTAATAGGGGTACATTCGGAGGTTTGATATGGGGCGTATCTGGATTTCTAATTCTATTTCTCGCCGCTGCACTCAATGGAATGAATTCCAGCTCCAAGTTTATCGTTCTTGCTTTGTGGCGGAGCTTGGCTTTGATATCACCCATTTTTCTGATGAAAAACGACGAAAGGCCAACCGAACTGGTTCGGTCATACTCTGAGCTTCTTTCTGACAAGTCCTTATTGATGTACCTTCTGCCATGGATTATGTTTTGTCTCGTCAATTGGACGGAGGCTCCCATAGTAAGCAACCTGTTTGGTCAAAACTTTTACAACCAACAAGTTATCTTCATCCAGTTTGCACTCATTGGTGTCTTTGCTTTCTTGGGAGGCTTTCTTTCAGACAAGGTTGGCAGAAAACCCTTAACGATCGTGGGCTTCATTCTTCTTGGCATTGAATACTCTTCATTGGGTCTTTTCTCAGGTCAGGTTGTCACCAGATATTTATACGTATGTCTGGACAGCGTGGTCTGGGGAATGTTTGCGGCCGTTTTCTTCATGGCGGTGTGGGGAGATCTTGCAGAAAGGAGGAGCAAGGAAAGATACTATCTCCTCGGAGGACTACCATATCTTCTTGCGGGCTACCTTAGCATACTTGTCAAACCGTTCGTTTCTTCTATTCAAATAGCTTCAGCATTCTCATTGGCAAGTTTCTTCCTATTTTTAGCAGTGTTGCCTTTGCTCTATGCCCGGGAGACTTTGCCTGAGAAGACCATTAAGGACAGAGAGCTCAAATCATACGTTGAAAAGGCGAAGAAAGCCAGAGAAAAACACACATAAGAAAGACTCAGGGATTCTTTTTTGATACGTGCATGTTCCTTCACTTGATTCTAACGGGAGAATGCAACTCCGAATGTATTTACTGCTTCGGCGAAGCTTTAGAAGACATGGATGATGACTTTGTAGGTTTTGACATTGATTATTCTCTGCCTTCAAAAATGTCGTATGACATCAAGTTGCTGGAAGCCTTTTGCAGACGCGACCCAGATTGCATCCTAACTTTCTATGGTGGAGAGCCTTTGCTATGCATAGATGAAATGCGAAAAGTGATGGACTGTGTGAGTGTCAAGCATTTTATGATTCAAACCAATGGCCTGCTTCTGGATCAACTAGAACCAGCTTACGTTAATCGTTTTCACACGATCCTTGTCTCTATAGATGGCAAGGAGGAACTGACAGACTATTACAGGGGAAAAGGTACCTTCAAAAAACTGATGACTAATCTCAAATTGATTAGACTCAATGGATTCAACGGTGAACTTATTGGTCGAATGACGGTCATGGAACAAACGGACATTTACAAACAGGTAACGTGGCTCCTTCAAAACGAAGAGTTTCCATTTACTTCTGTCCACTGGCAGCTTAATGCAGGGTTCTGGAAGAATGATTTTGCAAGGAGAAAT
Source organism: Candidatus Acidiferrum sp. (assembly GCA_035623315.1). Lineage (GTDB taxonomy): Archaea > Thermoproteota > Bathyarchaeia > Bathyarchaeales > Bathycorpusculaceae > DASPTR01. The sequence goes on from DASPTR010000162.1 coordinate 4,248, forward strand.
TTCAAGCTGTGGAGTGAAAAAAGCTACAATCCAGGAATTAAGAAGTTGGTTAAGTTCTGGGTCGACACCATGGAAAAAGACGGCGTAGTCCTGAAACTGTACCCTTTCTTGGGAATCGCCCAATCGTTTCTAACAGGAGAGAAGAGCCAGCTAAGGTGCGGCGGTGGGTGGGCAAATTATGCCATACAAACTGATGGTCGCATCATCCCATGTCCAACCATGTGGGGAATGAAAAAGTATTACGTGGGGCACATTAGCGATAGTGACCCAAGAAAGTTGAAGAAAGTTCAAGTGGAGATGCCTTGTCGTCAATGTGATATATTCACCGTTTGCGGAGGCCGCTGCTTGTATGCAAACGTGGTCAGAAGGTGGAGTAGCGATGCTTATGGTCTAGTATGTAAGACTGTGAGGAACCTGATAGATGCAGTCTCCCAAGAGACTCCAAAGATCAAGAAGCTTATCGAAAAGGGAAAAGTGAAGAAAGTCGATTTTGAATACATGAAATACAACGGATGCGAAATAATCCCTTGAAAACGAGCGCACCTGCGTTGTTGAGAGCAATCACAAAGAATAGTTGACGAAAAACCGAAGTCATGTTGACTTACTGGACTAGTTTGGCTCCTCTTGGACGATTAAAGATGATTAAGAAAAACAATTTAGACCTCTTGCGTCGCTTTATGGACGTGACGCAAAGCCAAATATCGGCTTGTAGACACATAATAAAGGTGAAGAGCATGGCGAACAAGGGTCAACGGTTACGCCTCAGCAAGAACCAACGTCAGATCCTAGAAATCTTAGAAAAATACAAAGAATTGACTGCTAGAGACGTAGCCGAAATTCTTTGGGCAAGAGACATTGGTTACAAGACGCCCGAATATAGCTCAGTTCACCGAAGCCTCACTACTCTTTACAGAAAAGGGTTAGTCGAAAAAGTCGGAGGACAGCTAAAATGGCGAAGGAAAAAGAGCCGCATGGAATGAGCTGCATACTAATTACATCATACGTGTGACTGGCTTCATCTGCAAGCTGCTCCTAGAGCAAACCATGTTTTAGAATAGGTGCTATGAGATGTGACCAAACGCATCTAAAAGAATACGAGAATTACTGATGTGACAACTTCACAGGAACGGATATCAGCGTCGTTGGGCTAAGCCGGCAAATGACCGTGAAACATTCACTACTGTTTATTAGTTAAGACCACCAGATCGATAACGGTGAACTGTTTGTCTGTGACCTTGCGTGATGCACAACATCTGTGTTGGAAGAACTTCAGAAAGATCAATGATGTCCTAGATCCACAAAGAGGAAAAGGATGGACACCTTTCGTAATGATTGCAGATCTTCTTGAAGAAGCAGGCGAAGTGGCTGCGGTCGTAAAGGGATTGGAAGGATTTAAACCCCCTGAAAAGCCAAAAACCCAAGAAATGCTAGCAACAGAACTCTCCGATTTGCTCTACATAATCTTTGTCTTATCAGAAAACTACGGAATAGATCTCGAAGAAGCTTTCATGCAAACAATGAACGACTACATCATGAGATTCGTCAAATAAAAATCTCAAATCCAAAAGAAGACCTAGCACCAGTAATTCGGTTGTCAATCAAGCCTTAATTGATTTCAGTTCTTGACTCAAACGTACTCCAGCAGGCAAGCTGCTGCAGAAAACCCCCAGCCATACCCAAGCATCAGTACGATATCGCCTTCTGCTAGCTCATTGCCAGATACTATTCTGTTCAAGATGAAAGGCAAGCTTGCTCCAGCCAAGTTGCCACATTCTCTTAGAACTGTTCGCGATTCTTCAAGCTTCTCAGGGTTTATGCCATGATGTTCGCCCAGGAGGTTAAGGATCTTTTCGCTGCCTGTATGAACAGCCCATTTCTTTGCACTTGCGATGATTTTGGGATCTTTCGCAAGGAGTTTCTTGAGCACGATGCTGGTGTATTGGGCACCCAACTCTGGAATTTCCTTGCCTAAATGGGAATAAAGCCCAAACGTGAAGGGTTCATTGTGAGTTGTGAGCCTTGTGTAGCCCGCCAAGTGATCGTGTTTGCCAAGGTTTGTCACCTCTGCGATTTGTTTAACCGACAATCCATGACCACTGTTTGCAACGATCGCCGAGGCGACTCCATCGCCGAAGAGGAAGAACTCCATAGTCGCAACCCATTTCCTTTGCTCCATTTGCTTCCTGACTTCGTCTTTAATCTTGTTGATATGGCTGATTTCCATCACGTCAGTCATGCTTCGCACTTGATTCTGGAACCAGTATGAACTAACTCCAGAAACGCATATCAAAACATGATCATCTGGATGTAGTGCAAGATGGTTCTGGGCAAGTTCTAACGCTTTAGGAAAGGCCGTGCTTGCTATGCCCTGGGCGTTGACGTGTCTAACGTAAGGATCCAAACCGAGGTTTGGAATCAAAAGTTGGCTCAACCCAGGACTTAGAAATGGGCTGGCGTCATAGGTTGCCACAAGGTAGTCTATATCTTCAAGAGACAAATCAGCTTCCTTCAGGGCTTTGCTACAAGCATCAGAACATAGACTCAAAAGTCCTCTCTCGTCACAAGCCATCTCCTTTTCCGATGCAGCATGCGGTTGCTTAACGAGACAGCGGCTTGTAACCCCTAAGTTTAGAACATTCTCCCTAACAGCATCTGGAAGAGTGCAGGGAAAAAATTTGAACAGCGAATCCGTCGAATAGCAATCTTTGGGCAGGGCAGTTGCCAATCGTAGAATCTGCATGGCATTGATGTTGAAGAGAAAATTATAAAAAGGGTTCGCTTCGCAAAGCTTCCGCCCAAAAGAGCGATCGAGAAAGCAATAACAGAGAAAACTAGTTCCACGTCGGAAAAACGCGATTGAAATTGACGTTTACTTGACTCCATTTGGAGAGATTTGACAAAATCGCAAAGAGCTTATATTTGATCGATTCACTAACTACATCTTTCAATATTGAGGTGGGAAATTGAAGAAAGTTGGAATAATCTCAGGCAGCATATCACGATTCGACAACCCAAGACATACTCTGCAAGAGGAGATGTGTGCAGAAGCCGTTAAGATGATACTGGATGATGTTCCAGACCTCGAACTCGGTGATTTTCTAAAAAAGGGCTACGCATGTTGCTATTCGTACTTCAGTGACATTCTTGAGCAACAGCAATGCATGCATTGGATAATCAACGACTACTTGGGGCTGAGTGGTGTTCCATCATACAGGGTGGAATCGGGAGGAGCGACGCCTATTGATGCTGTTGTTAACGCGGCATTGTGGATTCGGTCAGGCATGTTCCCCATGGTCCTAGTAGTCGGGTGGGAGAAGATGAATGAGCTCCCCATACAAAAAGTCAACGAAGCCATAGCCATCGCCGGCGACACGGATTGGGATTTCGTCTCTGGCTTTACTTACAATGCGTTCTACGCGACGATGGAAGCCAGACGCATGCATGTTTACGGAGATACAGAAGAAGATCTAGCTGAAGTTGCGAAGATGTGCCATAACAACTCGCTTGAAAACCCGTACGCTCAGTGGCCGGCTCAGCATGGTCCAGGCAAGATGACAATAGAGGACGTCTACGAGTCCAGACTCATATCTTGGCCCTACAGACTGCACGAATGCGCAATGACGAGCGAAGGTGCATCAGCTCTGCTACTTGCAAATGAGGAACTCACCAAGAAATTCACAGACAATCCCATTTGGATAAGCGGCGTAGGCTTCGGTTCAGACACAATGAGAGCAGGAGATAGACCTGACAATCCAGCCTGGAAAGGTTTGTACCCAGAGGACGAGAAAATCTGGCCTAGCAACGTTCCCAAACCTATGTCACCCTACCCGGACCTGCTCAACTTCGGATCTCTACGAGTGTCCGCAAGGATGGCATACAAGGATGCAGGGATAAAGAACCCGAGAAAAGAGATAAGCCTAGTAGAGATCTTCGACCCGTATGCAGGGGTCGTGCTAGCTGGATTGGAAGACTTCGACTTCTGCAAGCGAGGCGAAGGAAAAACGATGGTCAGAGATGGCGTTATACAACCCGACGGAGAGCTTCCGTGCCAACTAAGCGGAGCATGCACCGCACAAGGACACGCGGTTGGATCAACATCAATCGCGATGGTCGTTGACACGTATTGGCAACTGAGCAATCAAATAGCCAAGAAATGGGGCGCACCTGGAAGGCAACTTGGCAACCCGAAAAAAGGCTTCATTCACGGACACGGAGGCACAGGATGTCAGGCAGGCGCGGTAGTTCTGGAGGTGTAGAAGGGTGAAGCAGCCAGGACCAGAGAAAACCCTGAAAGAGGAGGCAATTGACGAGAAATTGTGGAAAGAATGGGAACGCAAAGGCGGCTGGAGACCTGAAGGATGGAAAATAGTCGAAATGAACGATGGACCAACACTGAACGAGCTAAAACCCGGAAAATTCCTAATCGTGCACAGACCACACGGAAGCATGTTCCATCACAGCTACGGTAAGGTTTCAAAATTCTTCATGGGCCTTCTTGACGGAAAACTCTTCGGCACAAAATGTCCGAAATGTGGACTCGTTTACTGCCCTCCGAGAGCGCACTGCTTTAACCCCAAATGCCGGCTGGAAGAGACAAAATGGGTTGACCTTCCGAAAAAGGGAGAGGTACACTCGTACACGATCATGGTTATCGCATGGCCCTCAATGGCACATCTTCAACCGCTAGTCGGAGCAATGATCAGAATCGACGGAACAAACACCTGCTTGCCCATGACCATGAGAGACATAGACCCAGAAAAAGTCAACATCGGCCTAAAAGTCAACTTACACATCGAAAAACAGCCGAAGGGCGACCTACTCGACGTTTATGCAACTCCGGCAGAAGAACCAAAAGCGCCCAAGAGAACACCTGCAGAGCTACGACGCTTCAGAGAAGACATGGACAAAACAAGGGCTTGGGTCAAGAAAACCTACGGCACAAAATGAACGCGAATTCAATCATCTTCACCCACATCTCTTTTTTGGAATTGTCAGCAAACCGCTTGACCTTCAGAAAGCCTTGAAAGGGCTAAAGAAATTTAAATAGTCGTTTCGGCAGAATTGACGTTCTCACAATAATCATCAGATGTGACTCTCACCTTGAAAGGTAAACCTCTTGTTTCAATAGTATCGGCAGGCTTGTCAAAATTCGGGAAGATAGAAGGCTTATACGCGAGAGAAATCTTTGCAGAAGCAGCCAAGGAAGCTTTTGACAATTGCCCAAATCTGAATCCGAAGGAGGACATCGACGCATTATTTGTTGGGCATATGGGAGAATCCTACGAGCATCAAGGACACACTGGGGCAACCATGGCCGACTGGGCCGGCCTCTTGCCCGTGTCTGCGACGCGAACAGAAGCAGCGTGTGCCTCTTCAGGCGTTGCATTAAGAACGGCCATTCAAGCTGTGCTCTCAGGACTCTCAGACACTGTTATGGTCGGCGGCGTCGAAAAAATGACGCATAGAACGACGGCCGAAGTCACCGAGTACTTGGCGATGGCCTCCGACTTCCCGTTTGAACAATGGCAGGGCATAACCTTTCCAGGCTTGTATGCGCTGATGGCCACTGCGCATATGCATGAGTACGGCACAACTGAAAAAGATTTGGCCTTGGTTGCCGTGAAGAACCACTGCCACGGCAGTATGAATCCCAAGGCACATATGCAGAAGGAAATAACGCTTGAAACCGCTTTGTCCTCGCGAGTTGTATCTTGGCCCCTGAAACTTTACGATTGCTCACTCATAACTGACGGGGCTAGCTGCTTGATCCTGACGAAACCAGAACTTGCCAAGAAATACACAGACGCGCCCGTACAGATCATCGGAAGCGGCCAAGCAAGTGACACGATAAGCCTGTACGAGAGAGACAGCTTCACTTCTCTCGCAGCTGCTAGAATTGCGGCCAAACAAGCATACGAAATGGCAGCGATCAACCCTGAAAGCATCGACGTTGCCGAAGTCCACGACTGCTTTACGATCGCCGAAATAATCGCGTACGAAGACTTAGGCTTCTGCAAGGCTGGAGAAGGTGGGCACCTCGTCGAAAGCGGCGAAACTAAGCTGGGTGGAAGAATACCTGTGAACACAAGCGGCGGACTAAAGTCGAAAGGGCACCCTGTTGGCGCAACGGGAACTGCCCAAGCCTACGAGATCTACCTGCAGTTGACTGACCGAGCAGACAGGAGACAGGTTCCAAATGCAAAGATTGCCTTGACCCACAACGTAGGCGGTTCAGGAGCAACTGCTGCAGTGCACATCTACCAGAGGGCTTGAACATGGATACACACGGACCTTTCACGATAGAACAACTATTCAAATTCATCAACGAAGGAAAACTAATGGCCGGAAGATGCAAGAAATGCGGAAAAATCCACTTCCCACCGAGACAACTGTGCAACGAATGCCTTTCAACAGAATTCGAATGGACACTTATCCCGACGGAGGGAAAACTGCTCACCTACACAATTATCCACATCGCACCCACACAATTCCAAACGATGGCACCCTATGGCATCGGCATAATCGAGCTTGACAACGGCTTAAAGATACCTGGCATGATTAAAAACGCACCACTTGACAAGATTACAGTAGCGATGCCACTTCGCATAATCTTCGAACCTTGTAACCAAACGGCACAATGGCCGCACTGGCCAAGATATCACTTCGAACCCCTTTGATTTCTCCCCCTTTACCGTGGGTTTTCGGAGGACCCAGGATTCCAAACCACAGATAAGTCCACCTAGGTTCATTTGGGCAGCTAATGCACGGGTGAACATTCGTAGGACTGAAAACCGACCTAGGAGGGGGGTAGGTGATGTTCGGTTGCACAACATCCGAACATTGCGGATACACTCTCAAGACCGAAAAAAACCGACTGATAATCGGGTTAGGCGCATGTTCATTTGCACAACATCCCAAAACCGCGGATAAACTGTTTCGGTTCATGGGTCATTCAGGACTTGGACTTAAGGCTGCGAAAACCGACGCTCGTCAAGAGGTTGGCATTTGAAAGAATTGCAAAATCGGGCAGATCTTTAGAACTTCTCAAGACCGTTTGGTACGAGCGTAAAGTTTAAAGGTCTAATGTTTCGTTTAGGATTCGGCTATTCCTTAAGCTGAGGTTCATCGTTTGAGTCGAAAACTAGAGAGCTTAGAAGAGCGCAAGGCCGAAGTCTTGATCAAGCTCAGAGGCTATAAGCTCATCAAGAAACAGAAACATGACGACGCCATAGGCTATATCGTCAACATGCCGAAGGAAAAAGAGAAGGCACTCGTCTGGGTTGTTCCTGGCGAAAGCACCGTGGGGATAGCGTCCATCAATAGGCTTCAGAAAGCCATGAAAGACATGGAAGTGGATCGCGGATTAATAGTCACAGATGGCAGATATACACACGCCGTAAAACAGGGCGCTAAGAAAAGGAAAATCGAACTCTTGCCCAAAACCTTTCCAGCCTTCGACCTTTTCCAGCATGCACTCGTCCCCTTGCATCAGATACTCGGTGAAGAAGAAAAAGATGAATTGCTCGCAAAATATAGAGTTCAACCCTACCAGTTGCCTCAAATCGGATCATCTGACCCAGCAGTCAAAGCCATAGGCGCAAAGCCAGGCGACATTCTCCGCATAAAAAGAAAAAGCCCAACCGCCGGAGAGCACACGGCATATCGTTATGTCGTGGAGTAAGTTTTCCTTCCAATTGGGTTTGCAGGCGGGTCATATAGAGCAAACCGGGCTCAAGTGCTATAAGACGTTTGTCTTCAAATCGACTCCTGAGGTGTCGTTATGATTCACTTTTTTTCTCCGAGGCCAATTCATAAAGAATCACTAAGGCTTCGCCAAGCGATATGTTGAGCCTTGCCGCCAACTCCTCAGGCGATATCCCTGATCTCTCTTCCAGAATACTATCTTTGGTGTAAGCCTTATGACCAGGGTACATGGTCAAGGTATGAACAGTGCCGATTAGTATTGACCAAAGCTTTTCTTTCTCATATTCCGCAAATGTCATAAAGCATCAGAAGAATGTCATGCATCGTTGGATATTCAGTTTACCTTAGTCCCCCTTAGTCCGCCTATTAATCCAAGGTGCAATCTAACTCCTTTTGGCTGGTCAGCTACAGGCGAACATGCGTGTGTGACATTGAAAACAGCCGAAACTTTCCTTAGAGAATGGTGTCAAAGCCGGAATTGTTCCAAAAATCGCCATGTCAGGCGTTACGTGAAGAAGTAGATACATAGGCTAATCTGAAGGCAAATGCGCAGACGCTAATAAGTCACCAGTGTTTTTGCGACTATTCACCTAGATGCGTAAGATGACGTTTTCGGCATTTGTCCGCATTATCTTTGCGTAGTCCATGATGATCTCCCGAGAATAGGGCTTGAGAAGCTTGAGGCTCTCGTCTAGAGTATCGCCTGGAACAAATTGTTGTAGTGCAAAATTCTTCACGCCTTTGACGATTTCGCATATTCGGTGCATGTCAGCCGTTTGTACCAAACCTGGGACGACGGTAGTTCTAAATTCGTAGTCCACTTTTTCGGTCTTTAGGATGTCAATAGTTTGCATGAGTTCATCGGCGTTTTCTGCCCCTAGGTTTCCATATTTTTCGGGGGATGTTTTCACGTCTAGGGCGACATAGCTCAGGTGGGGCAGGCATTGCTTCAACGTTTTGGAATTCAGCCCGTTCGTGTCAAGTTTAACAGTAAAACCTTTCTCTTGAAGTTTCTTAAGGAATTTCGGTATATCTTTGTGAATCGTTGGTTCTCCGCCTGTGATGACCACCGAGTCGACGTATTTCTTTCTGTCTTCAAGGATTTTGAAGGCGGCCTCTTCGGTTAAGAAGGGCGGTCGTGGATCTACGACTATTCTCCAATTGTGGCAGAACGGGCAGCGCAGGTTGCAGCCCGGGGTAAACAACACTGAGGCCACTTTATTCGGAAAATCTGCGAGGCTTGTCTTTTGTAAACCGACGAACTTCATGGAATTTGATCACTCAAGCGAGGATAGGTGCAGCTTGCAAGACAGTGGATTTGTCAAAAGTTCGGCGAATAGCGAACTCTGCTTGTTTCCCATCGTTCCACTGGTCAACTGGGCGAAGATAACCAACGACTCGCGAGTAGACTTCGCATTTGGATCCACACGTGGGGCATTCTTTGTGTTCACCCCCTATATATCCATGGTTTGGGCAGATGCTAAAAGTAGGCGTCAACGTGAAGTAAGGCAAATGCGAACTCCAAGACACTTTCCGAATAAGCTCAGCCGCAGCTTTCCATGAATGAAGCCTCTCTCCCAGAAAAATATGAAAGACTGTACCGCCAGTGTACAAGGTCTGCAGCTTATCTTGGTGTTCCAGCGCTTCGAACAGGTCACCTTCAAAATCGACTGGCAACTGCGAACTGTTCGTGTAGAAAGGCTCGGCGCCCATTTTTGCGTTTTTCTCGTTGGCAACGATGATGCCTGCATGTTTTCTCCTGTCTATTCTCGCAAGTCTATAGCTGGTTCCCTCTGCCGGCGTCGCTTCAAGATTGTACATGTGGTCAGTTATCTCCTGAAATTCTACGAGTCTTCTCCGCATGAAAGCAAGAACCTTGACTGCAAAATCCGTTCCGTCGAGTGAAGCGATACCGAAACCTAAGAGGTTTAAAATTGCCTCATTAAGGCCTACGATGCCGATAGTTGAGAAGTGATTGCGCCAATATTTTCCGTGCTGTTCGTTGACGCCTCCCAAGTACCGCCTGGAATACGGGTAGAGGCCGAGCTGAGTGAAGCTCTCGAGGACTTTACGTTTTATCTCCAGGCTATCCCTTGCGATTTCCATTATATGGCCTAGTCGCTCAAAGAACTCGTCCTCATCCTTCGACAAGTACCCGATTCGCGGAAGGTTAAGTGTGACGACGCCTATCGAACCTGTGAGTGGGTTGGCTCCGAAGAATCCTCCTCCGCGTTTAGCAAGTTCCCTGTTATCAATTCTCAGGCGGCAGCACATGCTTCTGACATCTTCAGGTTTCATGTCGCTGTTGATGAAGTTGGAGAAGTAGGGGACACCGTACTTCGCCGTGACCTCAAAGATCTTTTCGGCCACTGGTGAGTCCCAGTCGAAATCCTTCGTCACGCAATACGTCGGTATGGGAAAAGTGAAAACCCTGCTTTTCGAATCGCCTTGGCTCATGACGTCTGCAAAAGCCATATTGAACATTTCCATCTCAGCCTGCATGTCTCCGTATTTGGCGTTCATCACTTGCCCAGCGATCACCACATCTTCGTCTTTCATGAAATCCGGAACTGTCAAGTCCAATGTCACGTTTGTGAAGGGCGTCTGGAACCCGACACGTGTGGGCACGTTCATGTTGAAGAAAAATTCCTGCAAGGCTTGTTCTACGTCCTTTTGGGACAGACCATCATAATGTATGAACGGCGCCAAGTATGTGTCGAATGTGCTGAAAGCCTGCGCTCCTGCAGCCTCGCCTTGAAGTGTATAGAAGAAGTTAACGGCCTGCCCTAACGCTGTGCGGAAATGCTTTGCAGGTTTGCTTTCGATTTTCCCGGATACTCCTCCAAACCCGGACACTAGTAGGTCTTTCAAGTCCCAACCGACGCAATATGCACCTAGGACGCCCAAGTCGTGGATGTGCATGTCTCCTGAGAAATGTGCGTCCGCGATGTTTGGTGGGTAGATCCGTGTGATCCAGTATTTGGCAACGACGGTCGATGAGAGATAATTGTTTAATCCTTGCAGGGAATAGCTCATGTTCGAGTTTTCTTTCACGCGCCAATCCTCGATGTCCAAATACTGGTCTACAAGATCTGCGGAACTCAGAAGCGACGCGAGTTCCCGCAGGTCTTGATGTTGCTTCCTGTAGAGAATGTAGGCTTTGGCCGTGCGTGCATTTCCATTCTCGATCAGCATTTTCTCAACTATGTCCTGAATTTCCTCTACTGTCGGGACGCCGTCTTCCCCAAAACGTTTTGCAAGCTCCGATGCGACTTGGTCGCTCAGTCTCTTAGCTTGTTCTGTATCTTTTCCGCCGACTGCTTTTGCGGCTTTCCAAATCGCATTGGTTATACGTTCCTGATCAAACGGTTCTAATTTTCCTTCACGTTTTCTAACTAATTTCATGCTCTTACCTCTTTCAACAGTTTTTTGAAGTCTTCAGGTTCCTCGAATTTTTTGTACACCGAAGCGAACCTGATGTAGGCCACGCGATCAAACTCTTTTAGGTATTTCATGACGAGGTCTCCGATCTGCTGGGAGCTGACTTCTTCTCTTCCCAAAGACATCAGATCCTGTCTGACATGCTCTGCGAGTCCGTGGATTTGATCTGTCGTCACAGGTCTTTTTTCGCAGGCTTTTTGGAGACCCCGAACGATCTTGTTCTCGTCGAAACGTTCCAATCTGCCGTCTTTTTTGTTCACCATTAGTTCTACAGTTTCTACGTACTCGTAACTTGTGAAGCGCCTATTACACTCTGCGCATTCTTTTCGCCGTCGGACAGCGTTGTCCGGCGAGTCACGTGTTTCCAAGGTTTTGAGTGCTTCACTCCCGCAGTAGGGACACTTCATAACGTTATCTTTCTCGTTGTGGCATAAGCGCTTAGTGTTTGATGACACAGGCGCACGCTGTATCTAGTGTTTTATTATTTAAATTGTTTCCACAGCAATATAGAAATTGCTCGGGAAACATGTTTGGAAAATATGCCAAAATAAACACAATAATCTAAAATTAAAAAGGCAAATTACGTTTTCCAGGGTGAAACAACTTCAATTCAAGTCGATGATAAAAAGGTTTAAGATTTGCGATTAACGTCGAGAAGAGTCGGACACGCATTCTGGGCTTTCAAAGGAATTGACGATTGCTCTGGTTCAGGGGCAACGCTTTCTGAACATCGTTGCAAGAAATTAGCGTCGTTTCCAGTGCAAGAAATAGATGCTCATTAAGAAACGCTTGATTTCAGGGCCTCAAGTGCTAACGTGTCTCACGTTTGTGAGTTTCTTGCTGAAAACTTGTTTTGACCAGGGTTATTATTGGGTTTCATACGTGTAGAATTTTTCGCAGCCCGGCAGCGAAGATGATCGATAGGTTTCTTTTGGGTTAGAGAAGATGGTTCTAGGTGTTCTTGTTCTCGAGTTGTTGCTCCGCGGTTAATTCCTTCACTCGGGTCTCGATGAATTCTGCGACCTTGCTCTGGCTGTATGTTTTTTCCTCTTCTTGTTTTTTGAGCTGGTCTTCAATGGTTTCTAGGACTTTCTTCACGTCGAAGGGTTTCATCACGTACCCATCTGCTCTTCTGTTTACGGCCTCGATCGCGTTCTGCAGGGTCGGATACCCAGTGATAATTATTTTTCGCATTCTCGGCGTTGTATCTTTCAACTGTGTTAGTAGTTCGGTGCCTTCCATGTCCGGAAGTCTAATGTCTATCAGTGCCATGTTGTAGAATTTTCTCTTCGTGGCCTCTATGCCTTTCTTGCCCGTTCCTACGGAATCAACCATGTACCCTTCATCTTCCAGTATCGCTACTAACACCCTTCTTATGTTCTCGTCGTCATCAACGATAAGAATTCTGGCGTTCTTGCCCGATCCTTTCACTTCCACGTTCTCCTGCTTCATGGCAGCGGCGGGGTCTTCATTCTTCTCACCAATGTCCTTGTCAATTGGCATGCTGAAACCTCTTGGTGATGAAGACTTCTTTAAGGCTTGATAAATCGTTTGTGAAGTCCAAATCTGTATTTTTGGAACTGATGAAGTTTCCAGAGTTTTGAAAGTCGTTCGAGAAGTTATGTTCGCTTGGCCTTTTTCGAGTAACTCTGCTTGGCCGCGCTGACGTAATCAACGAAGGCGAGTTCTTTGCTTTCGTTATATTTGAGTGGCTCTCCGATTCTCTCGTAGAGCTTCTTCATTATGAGGATTTCTAGATAGGTGGCTCCAGTTTCTCCGAAGATCTCTTCAAGGCCGCCTTTGAATTTCTCTAGGTGATTAGGAATTTCACGTTTTGTTATTTTGGATTTTTCTCCTAAGTGGAAGTAGATCGCTTGTTTAGCAGAGTCGCCTAGCGATAGGAGTGCGTTGTCTATGGCTTCGGTCAGTAAGTTATCGAATGATGCTCCCCTTTTTTCCAATTGCTGAATGCCTCGAATCGTCGCCTTGACTTGTCGGTTACGGTTTTCGTGGATAAATCTCTTGTGGAATGTTTGAGCTTGGCAGCATGCGTTTCAGCTTTTCTTTTGTCCCTTCAGGTGGTTCGTCAAGCAGGTTTTGGTAACGTGAATGTGTATTTTGGATTCACAAGGTCTATTTGCGCTTGCAGATGATTTACTTGCCTAGTTCGATGGTAAGGGTGTTATTGGTTGAAAGTGGAGAATGCCGCGTTTGTCGTTCGAGCCGTCTGTATGGTTTTGTCGTTTTGTTTTGCGTTCTTATCTTTTCAGGCTGTGGATGATAGTTTGAAGAGGCAGTTCGCGGTGATTGCTGCTTCTCCGCTGGTCGTTGGCATAGTAATACTTGGTTTCTTAGGTGTGTGTTGGAAATTGAAGCTTGCTTGATTGTGTTCGTCTGCAGATGCTGGGCAGTTGAAACAAATGTTAAATGGTTTCTTTGCAAGAAATGGTCGTTATGGTCTTGCTTGTTGACGATGTAGGCAGCTTTCCGTTGCCTTCGCGTGTCGGTAGGAAATTGTTTGATGAAGCGTATGCCGAAGCGAGGCGCGTTGTGCGTGCAAAGAAGGATTTGAGTCTAGACTCGTTTTTGTCGGATAACTTCTACGGTGTCGTGGTTGAATCTTTCAGGAGCAAGTGTATGACAGGCTTGGATGTTGTCAGTTATCCCCAGCATTATGACATGTATGGTCAGTTGACGGATGTGATTTCTTCGGCGATGGAGAAGGGGACGTATGTTGTGGATCGTGAAGACGCGTTCATTCCTGAGGTTTTGGTGATAGAGAAGGAGGCAAAGAGACTTTGTGAGGAGTTTGGGAAGAAGATCTTGCTCCGAGTTTGCGTTGCGGGTCCCTTGGAATTGTACTTGAAACTCGTTGGAACCGTTCCTTACAGGGATGTTCTTCTTATGTTGGGTGAAACGGTCAAACGCTTTGCGGAAAATTCGATTTTGGATTCGAAGTATGTGAAGACCGAGGTTGTGTCTTTGGATGAGCCGAGTCTTGGGTTTTTGAGCGTGTCAGCCGACGCGGATGTGATCACAGATGTTTTGGAGAGGGCTTTTAGCTTCGGTGGTGCGGTCAAGCAGATTCATCTTCATTCGTCCCTGAAGGTACGGGATGTTCTTGAGGTTGAGGGGATTGACGTGGTGTCGTTGGAGTTTGCTGCATCTCCGAAGAATCTTGATGGTTTGTCGAAGAAGGCGCTTGATGAAGCGGACAAGTATGTCAGAGTGGGCGTGGCAAGAACTGATGTGGACTCGATGAGGGCTGAGCTTTTTGATAGAGGCATCGCGAAGCCGACAGTTGATCAGCTGGTCGAGCCTGAGGAGACTATGAAAAGGAGATTCGACGTGGCCAGGCAGAAATACGGTGAAAGACTACTATTCGCTGGTCCTGACTGCGGCTTAGGAGGTTGGCCTTCCCAAGAGGCAGCCGAGTTGCTTCTTAAGAGAACAGTAGACGCGATAAAACGAGCCTAGAACTGCACGCGCTATACAAGGATTCAGTGGATTGAACTGCGGTTTTGGGATGTTGTGCGACTGAACATGCGCCTACCCCTCTCATCGGTAGGCTTTTTCGAGGGAGAAGGTATATGTATCTTGGGATGTTGCAACATACGAAGATACAGCAGTTCATCACCATGGACTGGTTTTCTGGTTTCTTAGTGTATCTGTATTATCGGATGTTGTAACATACGAACATACAGCACGGCTGTGGAGTTTATCTGTATCTTGGGATGTTGTAACGTACGAAGATACACGTACCCCCCTACTAGGTCGGTTTTTGGGTCGGCGGGACTTTCAACTATGCATTCGCCTGTTTAGTGAACTGTTCTTTGTTGGGTTTGGCAGCATAAGCGTTGATCGTGTGTTTTTGGTCAATTCGAAGTATCTACTCACTAAGCTTCGTACGTCGTCTTCGCAGGTGTGGCGTTAACTTTATAGTTCATTTAAGAATGGCGACACCGTCTGTTTGTCCACCGAAAGTTGCGGGTTATTTGGCTGTTTTTTCGAGTTCCTCTAGGAAGTGTTCGAATTGTCTTATTCCGAGTTTCCAGAATTCGGGTTTCGTGATGTCGAGTCCGACGATTTTGCCGACTTGTATGGGTGAGATGCTGCTGCCTGCTGAAAGCACTTTTTTGAATTTCGGGATGAATTTCTTTCCTTCTTTTAGGTATTTTTGGTAGAGGGCGTAGACGAAGAGTTGAGCGTAGACGTATGGGTAATTGTAGAATCTGAAGTTGGCCATGTAATAGTGTGGCTTCATCGTCCACTCCGCATCCATTTCTTTGAACCAGAGAACGGAATTCCCGTATACTTTGTTCCTTGCACCGGTCCAGTACCTGCATATAGTCTCATAGTTTAGGTATTCTTTCCGATCTATCGCGTCGTAGAGGCTTTGTTCAAACCATGCTCGTGCGGTTACTTGGAAGATTACCATTCCTGCTCCGTCGAGGACTGAGCAGAGGAGGGCTATCTTTTCTTTCTTGGATTTTGCCTCTCCGAGGAGGTGATCGGTCAGTATTAGTTCGCCAAATATTGAGGCAGTCTCTGCCACGATCGCAGCGGTTCTGACGTTCATAAGCGGCTGGCTTTTCTCAGCGTAATAGGCATGCGTGGCGTGGCCTAGCTCGTGTGCGAAGGTGTATGTGTCGTCCAAGGATTGGTTGAAGCTGCTGAGGACATACGCTGATTTGCCGTTGAACCAACCGTAGCAAAAGGCACCGTTTTGTTTGCCGAATCTTGGGGCAGAATCGATGTGGTTTCTTGCGAACATGTCTTTCACTGCAAAGGCATAGTCTTCGTCGAATTTGCTGTAAGCGCTGATAACCAGATTCTTTGCTTTGTCGTAGTCGAACTTCATTTTGGGTGCGTTCGGCAAGGGTGCAACTATGTCGTGGCAGCCTAGTTTCGGAAATCCCATGATTCTTGCTTTCAGCTTGAGGTATCGTCGATACAGATCTGTGTGATCTTCCACGGTTTTCAACAGGTTAGCGATTGTCTGCTGGTCAATGTCGTTTGCTATCAGGCTTGCGTGCATGGGAGAATCGTACTTTCTTCTTTCGCAAACGCTCAGCCAGTCATTGCAGATGTTTCTAAGCGCGGATGAGAATATTTCTCCTTGTTCTCCGAGCCGACCATATATGGCCTTGTTCGCCGATTCCCTCGTGGCCCTGTCAGGATGATGCAAAAGGCCGTTTGCTTTACCGTACGGAAGAACCTGTTCTTTGCCTACGACCTCAACCTTGAACATTCTCGTGTTTAGCCACTTGCTCTGCAGCTCTTCCCAAGCTTTTACGCCGAACTGGTCCTTTTCGATTATCAGTTGCTCTTCAACTTCAGAAAGTTGATGGGCGACGTGCCTCCTAATTTTTTCCAAGGCATGCTTGTAAGTTGCCAGTGTTCGATCCGAGATTATCTTCGGTCTTGTGGAAACGAGCTTTCCGATTTCCAGCTCGAAGAAAGCCAGGGTTTTCTCCAGTTTTGCCTCTAGCTTCATAGCTTTCTCATTGAGCAACTGAGTCTCCGGCTGGGTCATGTCAGCCGCAAACGACAAAGTTGCAAAGAGCAAGACGTCACGAAGTTTGGTTTGACAGGCTTCATATTCTTCTATACACTTCAAGAGGTCCCTAGCGGAAAGACTTTTTAGTTTTCCTTTGTACTTTTTCGTGAAAACTTCAGCTGATTTTACGATTTCTTCCGTGGTTTTTTCAATACAAGGGTCGGTGGTACTTTGAAAAATTTCAGTAAGGTCCCACGCAAAGAGATTTGTTTTCAAAGCAGTCATCCCTTTCTGAAGATGCGAGGTTGGCAGTTAAATGCTTTGTCGAATTGCTAAGCCAGACTTTCATTCTAACGCGCGCTTTTGATGACAAACATATTCGAATATGTATATCTATTAGATATTCCTTAAACCTGGAAACAGCCCTATTATTTATAGAGACTCTCTAAATAGTATTTATACTATATATAGACAATAGATTTATTTGTAGATGCTTAGCATACCTATAAAGGTGAAAGAGCTGACAAACAAGACTGAAGAACAAAGTTTCGACGTAAGGAAGCTTCAAGTAACGGGAGGATCAACATACATACTTTCTCTACCCAAGAAGTGGGTCATCCAAAATCAGTTGAAGAAAGGAAGTTCAATAAAGCTCAATCAAGAAGATGGCGGAGTATTATCCATATTTCCATCGGATTCGCTGAAAGCGCAGAAGACTGATGAAGTGTTCATTAAAGTCTTAGCTGGCGACAATCCTGACACGGTGATTAGGAAAATCGTCTCAGCCTACCTTGTGGGGTACAACATGATTCATATTCACGTGGAAAAGCAACAGCAATTATCTTCAAAACACAGGGACAAAATAAGGAATTTTGCACGCCAATTGCTAGTAGGCACTGAAATCCTCACAGATACACCTGCTGAATTAACATTGCAAGTGCTACTGAGCTATCCGGAACTCTCGATCCAAAGCGCATTGAGAAGAATGTGCATAATAACATCGTCGATGCATAGAGATGCTATCACGTCCTTGAGAAATCGTGACAAGCAACTCGCTCAGAGCGTAATCGATACTGATGACGAGGTTGACAGGTTCAACTTGTACGTAATCCGCCAACTCAAGTTGGCCATAGAAAACCCTAGAATCATAAAGGAAATAGGCCTAACGAAAGCTAGAGATTGCCTTGGATATCGCGTTGTTACCAAATCTGTGGAAAGAACAGCGGACCATGCTGTGAACATCGCAGAGAACGTGCTCCTCCTCGAAGAACCTGTTGACAAAACGAGCTTGAAATACGTTGAAGAAATGAGTAATTTGGCCATTTCGATGTTCGAGACCGCAGCAGAATCGCTATTCAGACTTGATTTTGATCTCGCCGAAAGCGTAATTCAAAAAATGAAGAATGTCACGGCTTTAATGGAAGAAGTGGTGCTTTCTTCTCGGAAGACACCGAGCGAAGAAACTACTAGACTAAGACTAATGGTTGAGAGCTTAAAAAGAACGGCTGAATATGCCAGCGATATTGCGGAAATCGTACTCAACCTGACAGTGGAATCCGTTCTGACCTGACCGCGCTTGAAATCGGGCTAGTATCTTTCCCGATCTGCAAATTGGCGCGCTAGTTTGTCCCGTAATTACTATATAGCACACGTTTTCACATTTTGCTTTGCCAAAGGTAAAGTTGGTTTCCGTCAGGGTCTTCGAAGTAGGCGAACCGTCCTTCAATTGCATCTAGTATGGCAGTTGAAAACGTCAAGCCTTTGTTTCTTAATTCCGCCATCGACCGTTCCAGATTCTCTACCCTGAGTCCGATGCTCATGCTATTCGGCTCGTTTGGAATTGAGTTGGCATTATCCTTAAGGTGAAGCCCTATTACAAACCCCTCCTTCTGGACTTCGGCATATTTGGAACCGTAGTTTTCCTTCAGCCCCAAACCAAGAACCCTCGTGTAGAAGTCTAACGCTCTGTCAACATTAGAAACAAAAACAGTCAATGTTACATCTAATATCATGTTTTGTCTCCTCCTCAAAATTCAATGAAAGTAAATCGCCAAAACTCTTTTTAAACTTTCGTGAACAGGCACATGTTTAACCACATTTCTGAAGATAAGCGTTAACTCAATTTCGGGACAAGCCAGCGCGCTATTGACTTTATTTTCCAGTGATCTTTTTGGTTAAATGATTCCTCACTATTAATGCGACAGCGCAAATTGCGAGGAACATAACCACCAGTACGAATGAGCCAGTGAGCATCATGTTATATCCTTCGACAAGTCGTCCTTTTCCTCCGCCTCCAAGCAGCAACGTTGGGGCCATAAATATCCAGACTGGGAGAGATGGAATGGCTGCGCCTGTTAACGCCAGATGAAGAGTGGTTGTTCCTCCCCAACCTGAACCAGTGAGCAAAACAACAGCTGTTTCGCCTAATGCTGCGCCAAGGCCCAGCAAAATGCCCGTCAAGATTCCCGGTGATGAAGCATAGAGGACTGCTCTCCTCACTGTCTGCCAATGCGTTGCCCCAAGCGCCATTGAAGCCTCCCGATAAGACTGTGGTACCGCTTTCATTGCTTCCTCAGCAATTCTAATGTTCCATGGAAGGATCATGAAAGCTAGTGAAATGCCTCCCCCAAGCAAAGAATAACCAAAGTGTAGCTGAACAACGAACAGGGCATATCCCATTAGGCCAATGATTATTGATGGAACTCCAGCAAGAGTCTCGATGAAGAAGCGAACTGTGTCGGTGATAACGTTTTCTGAAGAATACTCGGCTAGGTATATCGCCGCTCCTAAACCTAGAGGAATAGCCACTGCCTCACACACTGAGACCAAAAGCAGAGACCCGATTATTTCATCCCGTATTCCACCAAGAGAGCTGACTGTGCCACCAAGGAATTTCTGAGCGTTAGGCCAAGTCCACGAGCCTGTGATAAAAGTTGGTGATAGGTACACTGCCCCTCGGATACCTATGTAGAGTAGCAGCCCCACTAGGAGGCCTATAGCCACCAGCCCGCAAAGTGTCACGGCAAATCTTCCAAGGTTCTCTGTCACAACAGGAGAATCCTCATTGTCCGAAGATCTAATGTTTGGTATTTCTATCACTGTAGCCAACAGGCTCAATACACCTATCACAAGAAACAAGTCTGAGTTAGCAATGTGCAAGAAGAACCACAAAACAATGGCTGTCAAAGTCGTTGCAGACGAAAATTTCCAACCAAGAGAATGCGAATTCAGCAGCACGTATGCCGTCACAAAAAGAAAGAGACTTGGAAGCAGCATGACAAGGACCGTTGATACCTCGGCAAAAACAAGGCTTAAAGAATCTGTGTTGCCACTGTAATTCAGTGGACCACCACCTAGCGCCGTGAAAAGTCGGATCATGCCGAAGGAGGCTGCAATACAACCCGCAGCAACGAACAACGCGCTGGCTGCTAAACTCCGCCTTGTCTTCTGCTGCAGGGAACGGTGAAATCTAATTAGATTATCGGCACTCATTCACGGTCGTCTCGTCAAGATTACTGAACCGCTTTCTTTCCCCCTTCTTGCCATCACCATCCTCACGGCGAGATTCATTATCGCCGTAATAAGGAAGAGCACAAACGCTGCAGCAAACATCGAGTTCCACTCAGGACTGCCATAGGTCGAATCTCCTTGAGCTCGGTTGGCAATCAATGCAGTGAGCACATTGCTAGGAACGTAAGGATTAAGTGTTATGGGCGGTGAAGGAAAGACGTTCCCGATAACCCAAATCACCGCCATCGTTTCCCCAGTTGCACTTCCAAGCCCCAGCAGAAACGACGCCATAATTCCTGGTGCCGCAACTGGAAGCAACACCTTAATCATGGTCTGCCACCTTGTAGCCCCCAGCGCCAATGAAGCTTCTTTCAAGTCCTGAGGTACAGATCTCAAAGCATCTTCGGACACACTTGCGATGGTTGGCAACGTCATAACACCGAGAACGAGCCAAGCAGCCAAGACACTTTGCCCACTGTCTCCACCAAGTGATATTTTCAGGGCCAGACAGACCAGCGTGAAACCCACCAAGCCGATGACAACTGATGGAAAGCCAGTCAACATCTCTAGAGCGGGTTTAACGACGTTTCTCAATCTCTTGTTTGCAAATTCCGTCAAGTAGATAGCGCAAGGAAGTCCGAGGGCAAGGGCAATTATCGCACCGCCAAATCCAACGTATAGCGTAGAAAAAATGAAGGGTGTTATTCCGTATGGTCCTAACCCGGGATACCAAATCATTCCAAATCCATGTTCGAACCAATCGATGATTTGAGCGTGTCCCTCGTTTATAATAGAGTATAATATGAAGAAAATCACTAAAATGGAGGAAGCAGCACAAAGAAAAAGAGGCACGCGTTCTGGTGACCTTTTGAGCGAGTAAATGAGTTTGACAAACCTTTTCGCATAATTGCCAACCAAATTCCGCAGTTTTCTTGTTAATCCGTTACGGCTCAATGGTGTCACTTTCTGATTCAATATAGTTAAGGAGTTACATTAATGAGGAATTATCGATTTCCTATATATCATAAATAGCCTTTTGTGGCGAACGTAGTTGCAATTACAATCTGATTCTCGTATATTGAAGTTCTGTCAATGACATGAGATCTATATAGTCTAAATTCTTCAGTGTAGATTACGTGGAGAAGCAAGATATTTCACTGTTCAGACTCCCTCTGCGAGGAAGAAACCTCTAGAAACAAAGGAGAGAAGGAAAAATGAAAACAATGCAAAAATTGCTGTTCGTGACTATACTGGCCATGATAGTAGCATTGTCATCGACCGCAAGCAATCAAGCACATGCTCTAATTTCACCAGGAGTCCTCTCGATAAGCGGATCCAGCACAGTATATCCAGTTGAAGTAGACGCGGAAACTCCTTTTCAACCATATTACAATGGCATTACTGGTAACACAGTAACCATGAGCGTAAATGCAGGAGGAAGCGGAGTAGCTATTCCAAACATAGTCGCACGCGCGGATGACATGGGGGCAATGTCGCGACCTCCAACAGATGCTGAATTCAACTCGATGCCAGACCTGCAACAGTATGCGATAGGCATCGACAGTGTCGCGATAGTTGTGAGCCCATACCTGAGCACATGGATACAGAATGTTACCGCACTGCAAGTTGCCCAGATCTTCGAGACGCACAACGTCAGTGGAGTAATGACACCCTACTACACTAATTGGAATGATTTCAACAGCGCAGCACCAGCAGTGCCAATTGAGAGAGCCGTAAGAGACCCAACATCTGGAACTTACGATTGCTTCTACAACTACTTCTTGAAACCCTCCGGTTTTCCACAGACAGAAACAAACGCTAGCGCCCTAGCTCAAATGGCTCCATATACTTACTGTCAAAACAATATCGATGTCCTCAATGCAGTCACAAGTGGAAATTACTGGATTGGCTTCATCAGTTTAGGTTATCTGCACTATGGAGGCATGGCAGCGCTGAATATTTGGAATCCCGCATTAGGAATTTACGTAGTTCCAAGCGACGTCAACGTGAGGAATGGTTCTTACACTCCGTGGAGGTGGCTCTGGGAGGTTATGAACGGTACAGTGCCAGCAGACATGTCAAATCCAGACTTCGTTCAAGGCCTATGGATTGCATATCTCAAATTACCAAACGGCTACAGTACTGGCGTAAGCTTCCTTAACCATGAAGACTACCTCGACATGTATCGAGCAGACATGGCAGGCGGTGCACCATTCAATTCAACCCTTCAGCCAGAGACGCATCTTCAGCCTAATCAAACGCAGACATATCCAGATGGCAAAGTTGACTACAACGACGAGATCTACTTCATCAACGCATACATAGCCTACTACACATACCACATCTACAACCCATATGCAGACATGAACGCTGACGGCAAAATCGACTACAACGACATAGTCCTATTCGCGCAAGATTGGATCGCCTACAACGCTGGTCTTCCACCACCATAGGAGGAGGAAAAAAGAATGAATAAGATACATAAATCTATGATAGGAATATTCGTCGTTCTGTCGATAGTCGCTATTGCAGCTCAAGTGGGTGCAGCTTCGAGCCCAACGATGAGTCTGATTGACACGACAGTTCCCGTTCAGACACACTCAGACTTCTACCTCAACCCAGGCGGCACGATAAACCTAACACTCTACGTGCAGAATGTCAATTCACTCTGGAGCTGGAAAGTTAATGTGACCTGGAACAACTCGGTGCTTCAGTTAGCACCTGCCAGCAGCGTTATCGAAGGCCCATTTTTGTCGTCCAATGGCACAAGCACAACGCTCTTCGTTGAAGCCCCGCCAACGTCAGGTACCATACCCGAGGTATCATCAACACTGCTGGAGAATTCGAGCGTGAGTGGCTCAGGCGCGCTCATGTACATAGCCTTTAAACCGACGATCCTTGACGTGAATACAACGATCCAAATAGCGGGCGTCAGAATCCTCAACACAGCCGGAAATGATATAGCTACCTTGGGTCCAATATCGAAGGCAATATCGATTCACTTCACTGGTGATATCAACATGGACGGCATTGTGAACATCAAGGACATATCACTTGTAGCGAGACAGTTCGGAACAGACACGAACTCGCCAAATTGGAAACCAGTATGTGATGTCAACAACGACGGCAAAGTGGACATTAGGGACATATCTATCGTAGCAAAGAACTTTGGAATGGCATACCCGTAGGACGGGGTCAAACAGTGGCAAGTCCTTCTAATTCCTTATTTTTCTTGAAATCAATGAGAGGTAAGAAACTTCTGATAGTTTCCTATACAATAATGGTCGTCGTGCTCGCGTCATCTGCCGTTGCGCTTGTCAAGGCCCAAACGACGACCATAACCTTGAATCCGTCCAATTATGTTTCACATAGTCTTGGAGAGAAGATTACGATGAGCATAGTGGTCAACAACGTTCAGAATCTGTGGTCTTGGGACGTCTTTGTTTCATGGGATCCTAGTGTTCTGAACCTGACTGGAGTGAGCCAAGGCTCTTTTCTGAAGAACGCAGGTTCAACGTTTTTCATTCCTCTGTCAGAGGAGAACGGAACCGTAGAAGAATTATCTTGCAGCTTGCTGTCTTTGACGAGCGTAAGCGGTAGTGGTGTCCTTGCAAATCTCGTGTTTAATATCACGAAGGAAGCAGTCAATAGCCAAGTGATCCTTTTAAACACCACGCTGCTGGGTCCAGTACCGTATGTTGGGGGCTCGAATCCGAAAATTGACCATCAAGTCGAGAACGCCAGCGTGACGCTCATTTTAGGCGAAAAACCAGTCGCCAATGCAGGTCAAGATCAGACGGTTGACCAAGGCACACAAATAGTGCTCAATGGCTCAAGAACGGCATCCTCAGATCCTAACGCAACCTACATTTGGTCCTTCATAGATGGCACGTTGAAAACACTCGAGGGCAAAATCGTCAACTACACGTTCAACACCCCTGGAACCTACAACATCCAACTGTTCGTTCAGGATTCGAACGGCAATTCAACAGACACCACAGAAGTAATCGTAAAAGATACGACTGCTCCAGTGCCTAAAATATTCATTGAAAATTACGTGCTTGGACAGCCTATAATCGCCCAAGAACTAGTCACACTCGACGGTTCAGCAAGTACAGATCCATACAGCACCATTCAAAACTACATTTGGGATATGGGAGACGGATCGGCAATGATCGAAGGTAACCCTGTTCCTCACGCATACAATGCCCCAGGAACTTACAATGTCACAATGACAGTTGTGGATGCGGCAGGTAACAATGCAACAGCCTTTCTCAACATAGAAGTAACGTCGGGAAACGCGCTTACTTCGACCACGTCGATCAAACTGAATCCGTATATCCTAGGCATATTGTCGGTGATTACAGCCCTTGCGGTAGGCGGGTCAGTATTCTGGTTCCGAAGACGAAGATAAACTGAACAACAAAAGCCCAAATGAAATTGCAAGCGCTTGCTGCGTTCACCAACTGACTTAACATGTTCTAGAATTGATGGAAATACGATGTGTGGGCCATCATTGCCGTGTAAGAATGACGTATGTGCCATAAAATCCTTTGAATCTGGAGAACTTTACGACGAAAGTGTACAATACAGAAACTACTCTTATCTCATGAATTAAAGAACAAATCGGTAACAGACAAAATCGAATAAGTCAAAGAAAACTGCTTGAAATTCTTGTCGAACTTGAAACCACAGCGAAGCCCGCGCTTCTCCTAAACTTGTGAGTCGTCACTTCTAACAAAGACAGAACGCACATCTATCCATATCTCTCGTTTGAAAAGATAGTAAAGTACTGTAGAATTGATTATCATTTCTATGACTGAGGCTGAAGCACCGACAAAACCATTCATCAGAAACTCGACAAAATCGAAGAAAGCTGCCAAACCAAAAACTGTTATTCCAACATATCGGGCAAACCTCGATCTCATCCACAAACCGAACCCAAGGAGAATAATATCAAGTCCCAGTATCCAAACGATTATTCCTGAAACTACGGCTGAACTTGCTCCTAATTCAGTCATGTCGAATGGAACCCCAGGCAACTTTGCAACAATTGAAAGGATGTTATTGGAAACCGAAGTGGTAAAGGTCGGGCTTAGAAGAGAATTCGTTTCTCCTACAGAAAGAAGAAGACCTAGTGCGAGCAGAAGCCACCCAAGACAGATGGAGAATAAAGAAATGCTTTTTGCCACTGGTTTCATATGGACTCCAGGATTTCAGGATTCTGAACTTCTTTGAGCTGCCGAGTAACGTACATATTGAATCTTACGCGAGCTATTTCCACTTCATGGTTTAGAGGATTCAATTTGCCCATCTCTATATATGGGCAGTAGATCTATGCATTAAAGTCTTCATATATAGTTTATTAATGTTATATAGGAAACCTATATTGTTATGAATTTCTCTTCATCCATTCAAAATATGCGAGACGATGAACTGATGACCATGATCACTGGAAATGCTAACGTAGAAGACTGTTGGAGTAAATCAAATTGGCCAAGGTGAAAATCGCCGGCTTGAACGTGTGGTTCAAGGAAAACCACGTGTTGAAAGACGTGACTCTGGAAATCAAAGAAAATGCTGTAACAGCCATAATGGGGCCTTCAGGTTGCGGAAAAACGACATTGATAAGAGCCATTAATAGAATGAACGATATGATACCAGGCAGTCGAACATCAGGAATGATAATAATCGATGGAAAAAACGTGCTTGATGAAGACGCGAATGTTTACGAACTTAGAAAAAACGTGGGGATGGTGTTTCAGAAGCCTAATCCCTTCCCTAAAACGATTTACGAGAATATCGCTTTTGGACCTAAAATCCACAAGATGGGCAGACAAGCTAAGCTTCAGGAGACAGTTCAGAGAAGCTTGGAAGAAGCAGCGCTTTGGGACGAAGTCAAGGACCGGTTAAACGATAGTGCTCTTGCTCTTTCAGGAGGACAACAGCAAAGGCTCTGTATTGCGAGAGCCTTGGCCGTCAACCCGGCAGTCATACTGATGGATGAGCCTTGTAGTGCGTTGGATCCAAGTGCAACTGCTAAGATAGAAACTCTGATGAGAACTCTCAGCGAAAAGTATACCGTTATCGTTGTGACCCACAACCTACAACAAGCAGCTCGGGTTTCAGAGTTCACGGCCTTCATGTATTTAGGTAAGCTTGTTGAGTACGGGGACACTTCAAAGGTCTTTGAAAATCCCACAAGTGAACTAACTGAAAAATACATAACCGGAAAGTTTGGTTGAAATAAAATGATCTTGCTTCGAGTTTAGGACATACGCGCGCGAGAACGCCATCCAAAACAAACTCGAGATATGTTTCTCCTGTCTATTTAGGGCAACAGTCTCTCCATACATCATTTGGAAACCACAAATCAAGTTCTTTTGTCATTCTATAATTATGGTAAACTAAAATGAGAGCTAACAAGAAAAAGGAAAAGCTCACTGAAGAGATGGACGCTCAAGCTATGAACCTCATCGATTTGATCCGAGTTATCTATTTTGAAACCATCTTCGCTGATTGGACTTTGAGTTGCTAATAAGACGGACAATGCACAGTCTTAACCTGAATTAAAGAGTTCTCAAGTCGTGATTTGGTTTGGCTGACGACCTTTTCTTCATAAGAGCACGTTCAAGTTGGCCGATCTAGTCGGTCGTCTTTGATAAGGACTCTACCCATTCGCGGTGTTGCCACAGGGCGCATCCGTGCGTTTCTTCAAATTGTCTATGGTTTTCCCGTATCGTTCGCAGCATCTTCGACTGTAGTGCTTCTTTGAGCGAAAGGTTGGAGATGTTTGTGTCTGAGAACGGCACGAAGGGGCATGGTTCAACGTTGCCTTCAGCGCTTATGTGAACGAATCCTCGTCCTGCTGACAGACAACCGCCGATTTCTTCCTCATCCCAAGGAAGTGCGACAAACACTGCTCGATACTTGGCGCGGAAGGCATTTCTCCTTTCAACAAGTTCCGATCTTTGTTCTTCAGTCAATACCCAATTTTCGGTTCCTTCTTTGACAGGAGTGTATTCGACGAGCATGAAAAATTTGCAGCCTGATTTGAAGAGTTTCTCTACGAACTCGTTTTCTGTCACTTCATCAAAGTTGTTTCTTGTCAGCGTCAGCGAGGTACCCCAGAAGATTCCATTTTGTTTGAGCATGTCAATCGATTTCTGCAGCATTTCGTAAACTCCTTTTCCTCTTCGGTCGTCCGTGTCAGTTTGGTAACCTTCTAGACTGAGC
>DASPTR010000163.1:0-5729 GCA_035623315.1 Candidatus Acidiferrum sp.
GTACTCTAATCACATTGGACAGTGATGGTACTCTGTCGAGACTTATAGAGAATGGAAGCTGGATCACCCTCAGAGAGTGTGTACAATCATTGCTTTCTCCAGCAGCTTGGTTCAACTTGACCATCTTCGATGAAAACATGAACCCCATTAACGCGATTCAAATGTCCAGTGGAAGCCCGATCAACAAAGACATCGTCGCTGTCGACTACGTCTGCGCCAGCTTGAACAGTAGTTACAGAATCTACATTGTTCGTCTTCAACTTTCAAACGTGAACTGACATGCAGAGAAAACGCAAAAACTCGAGCAATTCAGGCCAAGCACTGATAATAACGTCTCTAATCATAACGATGCTGCTGCTTTCTACTGCCTACTATGTTTTTGAAATTGATAATAACGTTGCAAGCGACTCGACTGCGATGGATTACGCCTTTCAGGCAACTAAAGTTAGCACGGTGAACACCGTAGTAAGCTCACTCGCAAGCGTCTCAAACGGTGGAGATATATCCGTCTTAGAGACAAACCTGGAAATGCTTGCCTCAGCCGTCGAAAACCATTCATACGATGGAGATTCTCGTCTTCTATTCAACCCATTGAACTCGTCAACCTATCAAGATGGCATAGAGCGCGCATGGGGATCTAACGGCTTAGGAATTTCAAGCGCGTACGTCACCTTTTCACTCAACGCCTCAGGGTCTTCAGTTAGTTATTATTCAGAGTACGCAGTTAACGTAACGACAGCTCTGACAATCGAGGGGTCATCCACTGGCTACGAAAGCGAAGAGAGTGTGAATGTCACGTGCAGAGTTTATGACGAACAAGGATTCACGCTTGCGAACAACCTGACACTGCTTTACCAAAACGAAACAGACGGACCATGGATACCTGTAAGTCCGTTAGGTAACCTCAATACCATCGACTACGGCAATGGAACCTATTTCATGACTTTCAACGTCTACGATCAGAATGTTCTAGATGTTTCAGCACAAATCAGCGATTACCGTGGCATATTTGTGATGGCAAGTGCTCCAATGCAATAGTGCACAGGTGAAACTGAACTCTTGTAGGGTCCATAATTCAAACGGGTATTTCATCTCGTCACGATCTTATGCCGAAATGAATTCCTGATTCATATTTTCGGTTCATAAGCATAAAGTATATGCTCCGTCAGAATCTGGCGTCAAGCTCCAACTGGGACATGCCAGGTGAATGAACTGATGGGATTATCAATGGAAGTGACTGATGAAATAGTCAAGGTCTATGACGAAAACAGCGAAGCATGGAAGTTCGTCAAGAAAGACAAAGGACTCAAGCAACTAACGGTCGTTGAAGACACACTTTCAAGGTTTGGATTACTGAAAAACGAGATAAGAGTGTATCTTTATCTCGCAAGATCTGGCGAAAAGAAAGCGTCAGAAATAGCTGAAGCCATATCGCTTCACAGGACCGAAACCTACCGAATACTGCGCGATCTAGAAAAGAAGGGGATCGTCTTCTCAGCGTTCGAGAAACCCTTGAAGTTCACCGCCGTACCCATGGAAAAAACAATGGAACTGCTGATTGAAGCTCAAAAAATGAAGATCAAGCTTCTAGAGCAAGAAAAAGTTGGACTGGTCGAACTTTGGCTTTCGCTACCGCAGCCGAAAGTCGAAGACAGTAAGAAAGAGATCTTTCAGATACTCGAAGGTGAACAACAAATAATCATAAAAGCAAATGACCTGCTGAAAAAAACTAAAACCGAACTCAAGATCTTCGCTCCGGGAGACTACTTGGCCCAGCTGTACCACAGCGATTTTACGGACAATTTAGAGCTGTCTTCAAAGAAGATTCACGTCAAATTGCTGACCGACGATTCATTGAAAGGCAAGTTCTTCTTGGAGAAGATGAAATCCTCAAATCAGGATTACCGCAAGGTGGGCGTCAAGAATTTGCCTTGTTTCATAATTTCAGATGAAAAAGAACTTCTAATGATAATTCAAAAGAGTGATGAACGGCTTGATGACAGCAATAGGAAGAAACCCAAGGTTGTGGCTCTGTGGACAAACTACGCAGCGTTTGTAGAGACACTGCAAGTGCTATTCTCAAAACTGGACGAACCTTGAAAAGAGAGGAATTCTAGTTAGCGCAACCCAACTGGTTTGATTTGTCAGTTTTCATTTTCAATTTACATTAGGACGTGGGTACTTAGGTCTCGAGCGCGGCCTCAGATGAGCTGACATATATTTTTGCGAAGCTCTTTATCAGATCTTTTTGATTGTGAATGATTGAGCTTATCTTGAAGAAATCTTTCATTTTATCAGTCTCGACTCCGGCTCCGATCATTATCACACCTTTCTTCTCAAGAGAGCCAATAGTTTCCTTCATTGCCTTTTCCACATCTGGATAGCCGAAGGGCGTTCCATCAGAGATGACGACCAGGAACCTTTGTTCGTCGTATCTTTTGGTGAGAATCTTTCCGGCAACTTGAATGGCATCTGGCATGTAAGTCAAACCGTCGAACTTCAACCCGCCGATTCTTGCACGTACCCTCTGCGAGTATGCCTCAGAAGGGTCTTTCAGAACGTAGAAGCGATCGCTGAAAGCGAAAAAGGACCAGGAGCCAGGATCCATCAAGAGTTCTTTTGCGGCCTCTGCTATGCAGATAGCCAAACTTCTGGCAAATTCGCTTCTCACCCTCATACTTGCACTTGCATCTAATAGTATTCCCCACGCATAGCTTCTGCTCAAGTACTCGTCCCTCAAGAAGACATCTGTTGCCGGTTTCCTACTTGCAAGCACTTGAATAATCGCAGTGAGATCTAGTTGTCCAAATTCCTTGCCCCCGTCCTCGTCTAGAGCATCTTGAGCCACTCTGAGGCTGTCTAAGAGTCTTCGGCTTCCACCAGGGAGGATAGACCTCGCTTGTAAATACTGGGTATAGTCTTCCTCTGGAAAACCGATTGATTTGAGCTTCGTTTCTTGTACGTATTCTTGAAGTTTGTCTAGCATTTTCTTCTCTCGGGTTTTTTGTTGAGATTCGGTGTCAAAAGCCTGCGTGATCTCCATGTCTGACTCCTTCTTCCAGTAAGAATCCATAGGTTCATTAGATGATGCTGTACCTGTGAGGGCTTCCAGACATTTTCTGAAAGTGTCTTCATTCTCCTCCCCCGAAAGCAACCCATTCAGATGGAACAAACTGCATGCACCGATTTTCTCAGCGTACAGCAAAGAAGGAGCCTCCAGCACAGGACCGTTTGATTCGAGCGTTTCAATCACGCTGTTAATCGTCTCCTCAAGAACATCGTCAAGCTTGACTTCTTCTCCAGCAAATGATGGCTGAATCTTTTCCTCAAGCGAAAGAAGCCGTGAGATCAGCTTGTCGACAGAATTCTGCTCTTCAGGTTGCAGCTTTCCCTTGACTATTCCCATGTTGATCTTCGACATCAAAGCTGCCATTATCCGAGTGGCTGGGTTGAAGATTTTTTCTACTGATTTCATTCTCGCAAGGACAAAGGAATTTGCAAGAGCGAGATCGGGAAACCTGTCAGGAGCATGCTTCTTGATGTATGCGTTGACGTACACGTCGACGGCTAATGATCTTGCGAAATTCTCCACGTTGGTACTTTTTGAAGAAGTTGCGGTTCTTTTTCCATCGTCGATGGGCATCAGTGTGTGCGCGGTCAGGTGAGAAATGCAAGTTCTGAAAAGTCTTCCGATTTTGACTTTTCCAGCAAAGTCGGGCTGGAATTGATATCCCATGAAGAGCAAGTTTCCTTCTTCGGAGGTTTGAGGTGCAGGAAGACGTATGGAGAGTCGGGATTCATCCCATGTTAGAGTTGGTTGGCATATGGTTGAGTCTAGCTGGATTCTTGCCTTCAAATAGTCTTTCTGAAAGGACACCGCCCAAGCATACTCAAGGAGGCCCATCCGGATTACCGCGTTTTGAGCCCATTTTATCTGGGCTTTGCGAAGACTGTTTCAACAATTCTTCTCACGTCATCTTGCACTTCAGAATTATCGCTAGTCACGGCGACAATGGTTTCATCCGCCGCGTCGTTCGCGGTGTTTCCATCATGGATCAATGTCGCCCAGTTTATCAAATCTCCTAAGGAGGGACCGTATGGAATGTCGCCTGCTTTGTACTGTCTTCGAAGTTCAGCGCCGACCTTGACAACCTTGAAGGCCGTATCTTCTTCTACTCTAGCCCGTTTCATGAGCATCTTCACTTCCGTCGGTGAAATTTTCTCGCCAACGCTGGTGTAATCAAAGTTAATCCACACCGCCATGCGTCTCCTCATGGCCGCATTCAACGGTTTCGTTCCTGCAAACTCCGCTGAATACGGGTTCATACTGATAATCAAATAACCATACATGTGCCTCTCAATTACCTCATTGTCCTTTTCGTTCAGCACGAGGTGGCCCCTGGTGTCAAGGACTGGGTTCAATCTTGTGGCAACATCTTGTTTCATCATGTTGGCTTCGTCTAGATACATTATTCCCCCGAGTCTGAGCCATTTGGTCAGTAGGCCGTCAACCCAGTTTTCTTTTCCCAAACCTATGAAGCGTCCAATGAGGTCATACGAGGATGTTTGCAAGCCACAGTTAACTTCCCAAACTGGCAAGCCGCAAAGCTCTGCCACAAGATAGACAATGTGGGTCTTTCCAGTTCCAGATGGTCCAATGAGCGAACATTGTTTAAAATAGTAGAGGGCACGTACCATTCGCTCTACGTAGTGTTGCCCGCTGTCAATGTACTCAGGAGTGTTCTTGGGAATCAAATCATCCAAGTGCGCAAAACTATAGTTAGGATGAAGGTCGTACCTCTGAATATCATACTTGTTATAGAGCGGCGACTGCGACATGGGGCGTTCTTTGTTCAAGGCTACCGTCACCTTGAACTTGTCGCGTCTAATGGACGAGACCTCTTCAACTCTGCTAGACTCTTTTTGATCCTTTAGGCCTTGATGCCCATAACTCAAAAGATGGTCGCCCCTGCAATACAATACGACCTAAAATACGATATAAATATTGCGTATTACGACTCGCGACATAGCCTAGCCTAACGCAACGCCCCAGAGTTACCTTACCGAAAACTCCTTCACACTATCTAGTCTGTGTGTGTAGCGACTCGCAACATACAAGTGCTTTTCTTACGTAAACAAACTAGAAGGTAGTGACAACTTATGAGCGAGGAAACGAGCGCCGTTCAAGAGCCTGTGCAGCTCCAAACTCAGCCTAACGAGAAGCCGAGGCAGACCAAAACTTCTCAGTTGAACCTTCAAGAACTTCTAGACTCAATGAAAAGTGTACAAGACAACATCGGACAAATCGTCGAGCTAAAGTCTGAAGAAAAGGTTCTCGTAGCTGAATTCTTCGAATCATTTTTGAAGCTCGTGCAACCCATCGCTTCCACGCTTCCCGTGTCTACGACAATGCTTCCAAGAGAAATGGGCGACGTCGCCCAGGCGCTCGTTGATCCCTTGGG
The DNA here is from genome assembly GCA_035623315.1 of Candidatus Acidiferrum sp. Lineage (GTDB taxonomy): Archaea > Thermoproteota > Bathyarchaeia > Bathyarchaeales > Bathycorpusculaceae > DASPTR01. The sequence continues at coordinate 5,463 of DASPTR010000163.1, forward strand.
CAATCTAATACTTCTTTATCAGGATGGATACGCAAAAATTGAGAACTTGCGTGAAGAGAAGCATCGCGACCTGATAGTCGCTGTCGCCAAAGATACCACGCCTAAGATAAAACTACTCATAAATGCACATCGACTGAAAATCGAAGAAAGAATGAAGTTTCTGTCCTCAGTTACCAAAGAAATGCAGAAGGTATCAAGAGCCTTCTCCAGCACAGAAACCCCCAAGTCTGAATAATCGGATACTATCGTGTCAGCTCAGAATGTCGT
>DASPTR010000164.1:0-5721 GCA_035623315.1 Candidatus Acidiferrum sp.
GAGCCAAACTCTTGAAAATCGAAGCAGACGGTGGCCGATGGATCTACGTAGAGGATCCGAATGGAATCTGGATAGGTTTTCTAGTCACTTTTCTTTTAGTAAACTTTCTCGTGGCGGCTATGCTGATGCCGCGATCAGAGAATAAGCAGAGAACTTCTGAAAGAATACCGCGCGTTTTTCGTCATATCTCGCAGAAAAGTACTAATGCGATCGGCTGGCCCGCTCTTGGTTCGGCAAGTCAGAAACTGCACAAAACCAACCATTTGAAGAGGACATCGCATTCCTCATCACACACTTTTGACTGCAAAGTTTAAAATGGAATTTCCAACGAATAATCGTATATTCAAATTGGGAGGGTTTAGTGATGAAAATCTGTGACGCGCATGTCCATCTCGGAAAGTCTGGACCATGGCAACCATATGCGGATCCCACGATCTACGTTGACGATCTCATCAGCCTCTTCGACGAATACAATGTTGAAAGCGCAATAGTCTTTCCAAACCCAAACGTAGGCGACAAGTATGCGCAAATGAATGATTACATAGCCATGTCAGTAAGAAAATACCCAAAACGTCTCATCGGGTTCGGACGCGTCGACCCCAGGCGAGACGACGCTGCAGAGGAGTTAGGCCGCATAAAGAACACGCTTCATCTGACAGGATTGAAACTGCACCCCATGGTGGAATGCTTTAGACCGGACCATCCGTTCTTCAACAAATTCTTCCAAAGAGTGGATGAACTTTGTCTCCCGACACTGTTTCACACGGGCGACGGATTCTCATCGCCAGGACTCGTCTCAAAAATCGCCAAGAAATACCCAAAGCTACCGATAATCTTAGGTCATTTGAAGGAAGGAGCCTTGACAGTGATGGAGCAATTTGAAAACGTCTACGTCGAAACTTCAGGCACGCTGCCTGATTTCATTGAGCTTGCAATGGATATAGATGAAGAGAGGGTACTGTTTGGCTCCGATATCCCATACTATCGTTACTTGACACAAATGGCAATCGTGGAAGCCTCAAAGATTACTCAGAAAGCCAAAAGGAAAGTCTTCTACGAAAACTTGAAAACTCTTTGCTCGAAGATGGAATGAAAAATTGCGCGGGACCGAGACTGAATAGGGCGTATCACCCAGCTTCGTCCAGGCAACCTTGACAATAAATGCTATGAGTGCACGTCGTAGGGTTTCTAAGCGCTAGAGGCTTCCAAAAACGCTTCAAGTTTTCATCGGAAAATTCACGATTCACTGTTAGGATTGTGGGTGCGCGAGAGAAAACTTAAATCTGCCCGATCATTGTGTTCGTTAACTTCATTGTCGTGATCATATGAGCGTGACCAAAGAAATCATCGAAGAGAAAGGCACTGACAGATTGAAGAGAGGATTTGCCAAGATGTGCAAAGGTGGAGTGATAATGGATGTCGTCAACGGAGAACAAGCAAAGATAGCTGAGGACGCTGGAGCTGTTTCGGTCATGGCCTTAGAGGCCGTGCCAGCAGACATACGAGCCAAAGGCGGAGTTGCGAGGATGGCCGACCCGCAAAAAATCAAAGAAATAATAAATGCTGTTACGATTCCGGTCATGGCCAAATGCAGGATAGGCCATTTTGCCGAAGCACAAGTACTCGAGGCTCTTGGCGTGGATATGGCCGATGAGAGTGAAGTGTTAACTCCTGCAGATGAAGAAGATCACATCGACAAAAGAAAATTCACGATTCCGTTCGTCTCTGGAGCAAGAAACCTGGGCGAAGCTTTGAGAAGAATAAACGAAGGCGCGGCGATGATCAGAACCAAGGGTGAACCTGGAACTGGAAATGTCGTTGAAGCCGTAAGACACATGAAACTCGTTAATCGAGAGATAACCGAATTGAAAAAGATGTCAGAATCACAATTGAAGAAAAAGGCAGAAGAGTATCGTGTACCGTTGAAACTGGTCGTAGAAACCAAGGATTTGGGAAGGTTGCCCGTAGTGAACTTCGCTGCAGGGGGCATTTCAACGCCTTCTGATGCGGCTCTCATGATGCAGCTAGGCGCAGATGGCATATTTGTCGGTTCGGGAGTGTTCAAATCCAGAAACCCGAGAGGATATGCTAAGGCAATCGTGCAAGCTGCTATGCATTATGATGATCCTAAGACTCTGGCCAAAGTCTCTGAAGCTCTAGGTGAACCGATGGAAGGTATCGATACTTCAAAAATGGATGAAAAACAGAAAATGCAAATACGGGGAACCAATTGAAAATTGGAGTCGTAGCTTTACAAGGCGCTGTTTCTGAACACGTTGAAGTCCTAATGAAAGCGATGGAAAAATCAAAAATCGATGGAACGGCTGCATACGCAAGAAGCCCCAAAGATCTTGATGGTGTATCAGGCATCGTCATTCCAGGGGGCGAATCAACAACCATAGGCAGACTCATGCTAAGCACAGGAATGTACGGGAAAATAGCTCAACTCGCAAAAGAAGGACTCCCAATTCTAGGAACTTGTGCGGGCACGATTCTGTTGGCAAAGGAAGGCGACGAACAGGTTAAGGAGACCAACACAAGATTATTGGGTTTATTGGACATGAAAGTCCTCAGAAATGCATATGGAAGACAATTGGATTCATTCGAGGCTGACGTGAACATACCTGAAATTGGAGACGGACCCTTCAGGGCAGTCTTCATCCGCGCACCGAGCATAGAGAAAGTTTGGAACGGAACCGAAGTTTGGTCCAAATATAAGGACACAATAATAGGTGCCAAAAAAGGAAATATCCTGGCCTTGACTTTTCATCCAGAGCTCAGCAATGACCTAAGAATTCACCAATACTTTCTAAAAATGATTGCTGATGGCAGAGCATGCTAATCAGCACTATGAACACTTTGACCAGCCAGCCCAAGACCGCGCTCAACGCATTGAAAAGCTGGAATTACAAACTGAAAGTCAAAACTGAAAATGCGACGTAGAAGGGTACAAATGAAGCTGCCGTCCGGAAAAGTTCCAGTTGATCTTCTAAGGGAAATTGTCTTCAAAAACCTCGGCCTCGAACGGTCAGAGCTCGTGTTGGGTCCGTCTGCTGGGATTGATGGAGCAGTGATCGACGTTGGGAAACGATCGTTGATCATTTCTATGGATCCCATCACAGGCGCATTGGAGCGGATCGGTTGGCTTGCAGTGAACGTTAACGCGAATGACGTGGCCACCTTCGGTGTTGAACCGGCCTTTCTTTTCTCATGCATCCTGTTGCCTGAAGGCTCAGACAGAAAAACAATTGAAACGATCTGCACACAGATGAACAAAGCAGCGAAAAAGTTAGAAATCACAATCGCAGGTGGCCACTGTGAAGTTACGCAGGGTCTGAAAAGCCCGATAGTGGTAGGCTGCACCGCAGGCATCGCAAACAAGGGTAAATATGTCACAGCTGCAGGAGCAAGAACAGGAGACAAGCTTATCCTTACAAAGAGCGCTGGAATCGAGGGAACAGCGATTCTAGCATCAGACAGGGCAAAAATCTTGACTGAAGCCGTCGGCCCCAGACTGCTGCAAGATGCAAGAGAACTTTTCAGCCAAACCAGCGTCGTCAAAGAGGCGATTACAGCATTCAAGACGGGCGGAGTTGATGCCATGCATGATCCCACAGAAGGCGGCATCATCGGCGGCGTATACGAAATGGCAGAAGCCTCAAACCTAGGAGTAAAATTATTCGAAAAGAAAATTCCCGTCAGACCTGAGACGGCTAGTATCTGCAAATTCTTCAGAATAAACCCCCTGCAACTCGTCAGTTCAGGAGCACTGCTGATAGCCGCAAAGCCCGAAGGCTCCGACGACATAATAGAAAGCCTCAAGAAAAAGGGAATCAAATCCTCAGTCATCGGCGAATTCATGAAGAGTCCCGAAGAACGCACCATGACGGAAAAAGATGGAAAAATGCGACCCTTGCCCAAACCAGCTTCTGACCATCTCTGGTTGGCGCTAGCGAAAAGCTAGACCGCTACCAAGGTGTTTTGGCCAGCCTCCGACAATCCACTCTTTTTGCAGATTCTGTTAAGTCAAGTTACCCAGCATGATTTAATGAGGAACGTTTGCCAGCTATTTTCTTCTATTAGGTTAGGTTGGCTGTTGCGGCGGAGCCAGACCCGTACCTTTCCTTCTCCTAAAAGCAAGAAAGCCTCCGATTGCCACTGCAACCGATATTGTCACGATTACAATCACGTCGGGCACGAAATCCCGAGAAGGCGCAGACGAAGGAGGCACACTCGAAGATGTTATTACTGTTAGTCTGGGAGCATAATCTCCATAATAGATTGGGAATCTTGTGGAATCAAATGCCACGCTGGATCCTTGATCGGTGGCTGAGGGTATTGCCAAGACTATTGTTATTAAATCTAATTTGCTTTTCAAGGCGTTTGTTACTGTTTCAGTTACACTGCAATTGGTCCATTGTTGGTTTGTTTCGGTTGTTATCGAACCGATTGGTGTGGTATTGTAATCTAGCATATTCGGTTGGATAAATGTGGAGTCGCTCCATAGATTGTTCGTGGAAACGTAGGCTTCAACATCAATCATCTCAGAAGGACTGGCGACGTATAGTTGAAGGCTGGCTGACTTAATGCTGGTACCGTTTGGAATTGATGATAAATTGAACTTTAGCCACGTTACCGCAACTTCGTCGTAACCATAGGGAGGGGAACCCTCTGTGTAATTCGCGACGCCTAAAGTGTGCGCCCAGCCAAGGTAAATGTTTGGAGGATCCGCTAGGAAGTAGGTATCATCTGTTGGTTTAATCGTGATCTGTCCTGATTGTGCGTAAGCGATCTTCAGAATAACAGAAGAAGAAATAACTGAAAATAGAAGAAGCGCAACCATGCTTACGACATGAAAACTGATTCCTTCCCCTTTCATATCAAACACTAATCAAATAAGGCTGACTGAACGATATATGTCTTAACTCCGATGTGATTGCGATAAACGTGTCAACTGTGTCGGGTCACCTGGCTTAACAGTATCCTTTTTGCATTAGGTTAAAATACCCACATGAATTTCATGAGCAAGCAGGGACGAAGTGACGCGTCTTTGGTAATGACGCTTGAGAAAGCCGCGAGGATTGCCAAGTGTTCTCTTATGCCTAATAGACCCTACCACGTTCAATGGTTCCTCACAAACAGATGCAACTACAGATGCAGAAGCTGCAACGTCTGGCGAAGCAAACAAGACGAAAACGAACTGTCCACACAAGAAGTCAAGAAAGGACTAGACATACTCAAAAACCTCGGCGTCATAGAAGTCGTACTCACAGGAGGAGCACCGCTTCTCAGAGACGACATCGGCGACATCATAGACTACGCATCACGCTTCTTCGTTACCACAGTCTACGATAATGGAAGCCTAGCCGCGGAAAAAATCGAAACCCTAAGAAAAGCAGACTTCGTAGCCATCTCATTAGACACTCTGGACCCTGAAAAAAACGATCACGCAAAAGGAGTCAAAGGCTCATGGAACAAAGCCATGAAAAGCATCGAAACCCTACACAGAGAAGGCGTCCAGGTAAGCATAACACCCACGATCTCGCAAGTCAACCTCAACGAAATCGTGCCGCTGACCAAGTATTTCCTGCAACGAGACATCCCTGTCTGGTACAGCCTGTACTCCTACGACTCCGAATCTGATTCAAACCAGCTCTTTAAGATAGGCAAGAAAAATGAAGAACTCGAAATCGCAAACAAAGAGAACATGATAAAACTCTG
>DASPTR010000165.1:0-11595 GCA_035623315.1 Candidatus Acidiferrum sp.
ATGGAACAATCCTTGCTTGTTTGCTCATAATGGCTACTCTGAAGAAACAACCGTCTCAAATCGACTCTGTGTTCAACCCGTGCACCGACCCAGCATTCACATCCCAGAAAACCAAAATCTAAGACGCATCCACATCAAAGACCAAAAAACCGACCTAGGAGGGGGGTAGGTGTATCTTCGTATGTTACAACATCCCAAGATACAGATAACCTCCTGTATGTTCGGTTGCACAACATCCCAAAATACAGATGCACTTCCCAGAAGCTGGAATATATTCGGTTGTACAACATCCCAACATTGCGGATAAACTGTCATGCTGAAAACCGACCGATGATAGGGTAGGCGCATGTTCGGATGTTACAACATCCCAAAACTGCAGGTCAGCAAGTTTTCTCGATGCAGAGCGAAACTGAACTGCTTATCAGACGTTAGGGTCTCACGCATTCTGCTTTCGGCCGGTAAGGCCGCTTCCTCGTACGTTCCAACCTGTGGTGGTCACATTCGTGGATACGCACGACTATGAAACCATCATCCCGATACTTACACCCACACGGCAGAGTTACAGTTTCAGTCACAGCATTGCCCCTAACAATTACACCGCTGTGGTCAGTCATATTTGTTCCGATTCCTGCGTTTGAATAATCGACCACGCGTTATGGGAGCAGACAGTAAAACCAAAAGCTGTTTTCACACGTTGCGACTCTCGCACATGAGAACAAAAGAATCACGAATCTAAGCCTTATTAATCCAGGCCCGGTTCTGTTTCGACCAACAAAAAGAGGAAAAACATTGTATGCCGTGGGTCACCTCGCCTTAGGATACCTCTCAGGAAAGACTTCAGCAAAACTTTCAAGGGTAAACGTCAACGTTCCGCTGATCCTCGTCCTCTCCATTCTTCCTGACGCTGACATTCTGCTTCAGCCATTCATTCCCGGCATACATCGAGGACCAACACACTCAGTCATAGTCCTGTCGCTAGTGTTCATTCCCATCTTCCTAATCTATCGCAAGAAGGCCATACCCTACTTTGTAGCCATACTATCACATCCGCTCATAGGAGACTTCCTCGTCGGCCAAACCAAGCTCCTCTGGCCCCTTCAGACAAGCTTCGGAATAGGCATACCTATAGCAAGCACAACAAACGTAATCCTAGAATGGTCACTGTTCATCCTCTCAATAATCGTAATGCTGAAAACCACCGACATTCGTAGGTTCTTCCAGCCTCATATCTCGAACCTCCTGCTTTGTATACCCGCATTCACAGTGTTACTCCCGACAATCGTCAGTTATCCACTAGGCGTCCCCGCATGGCTGGAGCCACCGCACCTGATCTACATGACCATCTTCACAATAGCCGTTGTCCTAGCCGTGCCCAAGTCTCTCAAGCATCTGCTTCACTTCAAGAACTGACCATACACTGGATGAGCCTTGAACCGCAACCTCGTCTCAGACTTCTCTAAAGTTCCACTGGGCAACCTCACACATATCGAGTTCACGATCGCCCCGCTTGGAATGAAGCGAACACCATCCAACAATTCCCCCTTCGTAACGCCTGACGCAGCAAAGACCAACTCTCGACCCTTCACCAATTCATCCTCGCAGTAAGTCTTATCCAAGTCAACTCCTTCCTGCAGCAGCCTGTTCGGCCTCTCAGCATCATCCTTCTTATCCTTCCAAACCTTCACCAGCATCGTTCCCCCCAGACACTTCACGGCCGTCGCCGCGATCGTAGCCTCGGCACCAGCGCCTGCGCCCAGAAGAAGATCGATACCTGAACCCTCGATGCAAGTGGCCACAGCTGCGGCAATGTCGCCGTCAGGAATCAAAATGATTCTCACTCCAAGTCTCCTCAAAGTCCACAACAGATCCTCATGTCTCTCTCGCTCAAGCATTATCACAGTAAAGTTGCCAAGAGGCAAACCTTTTTCTCGAGCCGCCGTCCGCACGATATCCTCAATTGACATGTCCAAAGAGATCTTATCGACTGAACAATGATCTGTTGCCACCTTGAAATAGTACCCATCATCAGGAAGCACTTGAAAACACCCAGAAGGCGCACAAGCAAGAGCCGAAATAGCGTCCTTCCTGCCTTTAGAAGCAGCCGTCGTCCCATCAACAGGGTCAACCACGAACTCCACCCTCGGTCCCTTCCCAGTGCCAACCCGTTCCCTGCGCATGAAGGCAGGCGCATTATCCTTCGGCCCCTCACAGACTATTATCTCGCCATCAACATCCGTTTGAGCCAACACAGCCCTTGAGAACTCCACAGCCTCCGCATCTATCAGATCAGGATTACCCTGCCCAATATGGTGTGCAGCACCAACCGCACCCGCAACAGTAATACGAGTAAGAGAAGGCGCCAACGCCCTTAAGGTAACCAAGCTCGCACCCCAGAAGCTAGACAATTATCAACATCTCCTAATGATACTTTCGGCACGTGTGATCAAGAGCGACTGCTTGACGCACATGCTTGATGCTTCAAAAGAGGCTCTTTCTGCTAAAAGCCGCGATTGATTTAAAATTTGGGTCGCAGTTGTGTTGCTTCCGATTGAGCTCGTTGCATTTCAAAACGACTGGAAAGGCGACGGCTAGCTGAAACTCTAATTCTACAGGAAAACAATATCTCAGAACCCCAGGAGTTTCACTGTGGACACAAGAATAGAACGTTGCGTGCCAAATTCAACTGCTTATAGCTTGAGGCCAATCCACGATCGCACCTTAAGTTGACAAAAGTGTGTCTTTTGCGCAAAACTTATAACATGTAAGCAAGGATATATGGAGCTTCGTGATATGAATGGAAATGGAGAAGATAGCGCACTGGGCTTTCGTGGCATGCGTGATCATTGCAATCGTCATGGGACTAGTCGTTGGCTACATGGAGTACGAGTACATTATTAATTCCGCAAACACTAATCCTGCAAATACCGCTGCAGATGTCACGTTAATACTGTTGATTTTGGGCATCATAGTTGGACTAGTTAATATAACTTCAAAGGAAGTCACACCCTTCCTCATAGCAGCAATCGCTTTGATAGTAGCTAGCGCTAATGTCGGAATTGTTTGGGGCCCTCTAAGTACGATTCATGCATTGCTTTTCGATTGGGCGGAATACATTCTGAATTTCATTGTTGCGTTTGTGGCTCCAGCGGCGGTTATAATTGCAATCAAAGCTGTCTTCGCAATGGAAAAAGCGAAACCAGCAGCATAGAAATCTCCTTTTCTTTTTTCTTTTTTTGAAACTATCTTTCTCAAGTCCTAAAGCACGTCGATGCTAGTTTCGACTTTCTTGAATGGTGGCTTATTGACTAAGTACGAATTGATCTTGGTCTCGCTTATAGATCGGGCTGCTGTCAATTCTGCTATAACGGGTGTTTCTGCGGGCCATATAAGATATCTAGCGTAGAGCAAAAATGGAGATAATGGTTGAAGCTATTTTTTCTCTAGTTGTTTCCGCATCTCTTCGTAAGTCGTCTTGATGTCTTCAACTGATGCCTCATCTTCGAGCGTTGAAACATCACCTAGGGCTGCGCCGACAAGCACTGCCTTCAGGAGTCTACGCATGATTTTTCCACTGCGTGTTTTTGGCAGTTTATTGACAATTATGATCGCATCAGGAGTGGCTATGGGTCCGATGGTGTTTCTGATGTGCTTTATGAGATCCGCACGAAGTTCATCTGATGGTGAAAAGCCGCTTCTCAGTACGACGAAGGCCACGGGGACTTCGCCCTTAACTGCATCTTCCTTGCCCATCACTGCAGCTTCCGAGACAGCAGGGTGCGAGACAAGCGCGCTTTCAAGTTCAACCGTGCCGATTCTGTGTCCAGCGACTTTTAACACTTCGTCTGCTCTTCCCAAGAGCCAGAAGTATCCATCCGTGTCCCTGACTGCATAGTCACCCGTGTAATAGATGTTGGGCCATCTGCCAAAGTACGTCTGCTTGAATCTGTCGGGGTCCTTCCATAATGTTTCTAGCATGCCAGGCCACGGGGTCTTGACGACCAAAAAGCCCTTGACTCCTGTCTGCGTCGGATGTCCTTTCTCATCGTAGACCTCTGCCAGAATGCTTGGCAACGGGTTCGTGGCCGAACCTGGCTTCAGCGGAACAAGTTCTATCCCAGGCAGAGGGGCTATCATGAAACCACCTGTTTCAGTCTGCCACCAAGTGTCAACGATTGGCAGCTTCTCTTTTCCGATGATGCGGTAGTACCACTTCCACGCTTCGGGGTTAATGGGTTCGCCGACCGTTCCCAGAAGCCTCAACGTGCTCAGATCATGTTTAGTAATCCACTCTTCACCAAATTTCATGAACATCCTGATGGCCGTAGGGGTAGTGTATAGTATTGTCACTCCGTGTCTTTCGATCATGTCCCACCAGCGATCTTGGGCTGGATAATCCGGTGTTCCCTCAAAGATCAGCGAGGTTATTCCAAGGGCCAAAGGTGCATAAACGTTGTATGTGTGTCCCGTGATCCAGCCTATGTCAGCCGTGCACCACCATATGTCCTCCGCATCTGGGTTGAAGCCCCACTTTAGGGTCCAGTATCCCCAGACTAAGTAGCCTCCCGTGCCATGTTGGACCCCTTTCGGTTTGCCTGTTGTTCCAGAAGTGTAGAGTATGAACAGCGGTTCGGTTGCTTCCATCTGCTCCGGCGCCACGTACGCGTTAGCTCCGACCTTCGCCATCGCTTCGTCGTACCAGTGGTCTCGCCCTTCCTTCATAGGCACTGTCTGCCCTGTCCTTTTTACCACTAAGACTTTTAGGACGCTCGGTGCATTCTGCAAGGCTCGATCTGCCGTGTCCTTCAGAGTGACTGTTTTTCCTCGCCTGAAGGCTCCGTCTGCCGTTACTAGAATCTTCGCGCCACAATCGTTTATTCTGTCTCCTAATGCCTCGGCGCTGAAACCTGAAAACACTACGGTGTGAACTCCTCCAACCCGAGCCGTGGCAAGCAGGGTGATCGGCAACTCAGGAATCATGGGTAGATACACGGCGACTCTGTCGCCTTTCTTAAGGCCGAAGTCTTTGAAGATTTTCGCGAGTTTGTTCACTTCTTTGTAGAGTTGATAGTAAGTAAACGTCCTAACTTCGCCGTTTTCGCCTTCCCAGATATAAGCAAGCTGATTTCTCTTTGCCGTTTTCAAGTGTCTGTCTAACGCGTTATAAGATATGTTAAGAATTCCGCCGGAGAACCACTTGAAAAACGGTGGGTTAGAATCGTCCAAAACTTTATCCCACGTTCTAAACCAGTCGATGGCTTTAGCTTTCTCAGCCCAAAACTCCTCAGGGTTCTTTATCGACTTTTCCCACTCGTCCTTTAATCTCTTACCTGGAAATACTCTGTCGTCGAAGGGTAAACTGGCTTCTGACATCTTCTAGCCTTCCGTAAGTTTGTGGACAAGCATTCTTTCAAAAATATAAACGTTTTTCGTTGAAAACAAAAAAGAGTAAAGGCGTTCTACAGTGCCTGCTTCTCCACCGGACCTATCGGCAGCACCGTTCTTCCGTATTCCTCGTTAAGTACATGAGCCATTGCAAGATAGAAAGCGCTGAATCCGCAGATCATGCCCACGATGCCGATTATTTGCTTGAACAAGTTCAGGTCGGATGCCTTTACTGAACTGTAAGCAGGAATTCCATACAAGATTGCGAGGAAGAAAAACACCACCGTAAGGCTGCCGAACACCAATTGTATTGCACGGTTCTTTCTCAACGTGCCAACGAACATGAACAGCGTGAAGAGACCCCACATGAAGAAATAAGCCGTCAGCGCTTCTAAACCAACAGCCCAAGGTGTGGTATAGCTTGTCAAATCAGGAGCGATAGTAGAGAACGGCCAAATTCCATAGCTTGCAACTCCTGGCGATCCGAGCCAATTCAAAGCCACGAAAGACAGCCAGAAGAACCCGTATGAAGAGAAAGCGACCATTCCGAAGGTGTTACCTCTCTTGTATTCCATCACACCTGCCACAATCTGAGCTACACCCCCATAGAATATGGCCATTCCAATTATCATGCCGTCAAGGCTGCCAAGTCTGGCATTGAGAACGAAACTCATCAATATCGTCGTCAACCCGAAGCCTAGTAATCCAAGCGGTGCTGGATCTGCCTTCTTTTCACTCATCCTTTTTCATCCTTTGATCTTGCTGCCAAGCTTTTTCTCATGATTTGGAATTTAAGGCTTTCTAACTGTTTTCACTTTCTTCTCCAGTGCGCACAAACCCACCTAAGAACGTTTCCTAAGATAGTCATGGTCGAACCAAACAGACTTGATTCAACCGATATGCGCACGCTGAGTAACGGGAGCATTAGGCTATTAATCTCGGCAAAAAACCTGCATGTATTTGATAGTCGCCTTCCCGGCTGGTCCTAGGTTTTGCCATGGAAAAACATGCGTATTTTGGGACGTTATGCAAGCGAACATAAAGCTATTCCTATCATCGGTCGGTCATCCAGCCAAGGGGCGTGAATGCAATCTTGGAATGTTGTGCAAGCTAGCATTACCTACCCCTTCCAAGGTCGTTTTTCACGTGTTCGGCATAGGTCTTCAAGCTTACTGGATCGCTTTAGGGTGCCATATTTTGGCAAAGTTAATTTCAACTCTGCTTCTATGTTTGGCAAGGGCGTTATTCTTATCTAGCCAAAGAGTATACGATATAGTTATGAATCAAGGTTACGTGTTTCCCTGTGAGGCCGAATCTCTTAAGAGCTGTCTAAGAAGCAGACTCTTCACTTGTTCAGGTGAGACTGCGAATGAAATTGGTCCAGGGTACCTCGTGTTCTTCTTTAATGCTAATTCAGATACGTTAGTGGGACCATTCACGGCCTCAGGTTCATCTAGATCAGGACCTCAGCCTGGAGCATGGACTGAAGCCATTGACCAGCATAGTTTTTCTGGCAATTTCAGGGTCGAATGGGAAGAGCTGCATGAGATGAAAGGTGCTAAGAGAAAGTTTCCTTTTTTGAAGGACCTCCACGCATGCAAGCTTTCTTCGCTTCAAGTTGAAGACATGATTGAAGCCTTAAAAAAGGCTCCGCCATTTCATCAAACATAAAGCCTGCTCATGCGCGCGCTAATCCATTGTGAAAAGTCAATATGAACAACTTGCGCGACTCCAAATTCATTATAGTTTTGTGTCTACATGGATTCTAGAGAAGATTGACTTGAGCGAAATTGAGCTAAGACTTATTTCCCAGTTGAACCATACTTAAAGTGATAAGAAAGACGAATCCAACCGACATTTCGATGAAGTGCATAGCATGGGAGAAATATTCGAGTCCATCAAAGCTCTTATTTCAATGGCCATGTTGGCTGCATTTGTCTGCATTCTATTGCCAATCGCACTGGTGTTATTAAGCATATTAACGGCAAGTTGGATTCCTATTGTCCTAGGCGTCGGAATAGTATCATTTGCATTCATAACTATAATCAAAAAGAACCAAAAAGAGCAAGAAGCACACGCTGGAGAGGATAACAAATTATTCAATCCAGAACTTCAGGAGAAAGCAATTCAGTATATGCTAACCGCTAGAGAGAAAGAGAAAGAACAGGCACAAGAGTAGAATCACGTGCTCGTGACGAATCTTCCGTAGACTAAATGAAATCTTGCTGAACAGAGCGCCCGTTCCTAGTGAATAAAAAGAATTCGAAAAGGAACAGAGAGAAGCTTTGACACGATCTGGCGCAAATTGCCCACAGAACTGCACTTTTCTTAACAGGTCATTCAGCTAGTTGCTCAATTTCGAAGATGTGCCGTGATAAATCCAAGCTTCACAGATTATAGTGGAGTTTCACTTATTCGACGATTTGCTGATTAGACCCAGGCGTCTGGATTGTTGTATTTTACTTGAACTCCATCCTGTCGCAGTATGTCAACCATCTCGAGGAAATCCTTGCTTGACATTCTTTTGCTCATCACACAACGCCATTTTTATTATTGCACAAGATCATATAAAAATCGAATTTCGAACTCGAGGACATGTCAGAATTCGACATGCATCCGGCCGCATGTGCAAAGCGTAACTGTTCGTTTTTTTGATTCATTATCCTCGTCATGAAACTTGCGGACACGTGCAATATATTGGCAAAAGGTTAAATCCGATACATTACAGCTTTGGAACTGAGAAGGATGGCTGCAAAAAGGAAATTTCCTTTCTCCCTTCTCCCTTCGTTAAACTGCTGCCATCCTTCTCCTTCAAAATCTTGTCATTGAGTTGCTGCAATAAGCTTTTTGGAAGAATCTTCTAGAACAAAGTTCTATCTCGCCACTGAACCCAGACGAACGAAAAAGAACTCGAACAATCGGCAATAGGCTATTTGCTCTTTAGATAACTATAATCCACAACCAAAAGTTCGAAGGTTTGCACCTTAGGTTCAACCGCAAACCATAAAAAAGCATTTGATAATAGAGCGACTTGAGGAAATAGGTTTGATATTGAAAAAATGGATGCCACTAATCTGGTCATTGGCTGTGACCGTGGCGGTCTTAAGCTTTCCGATCTACCCTGTCCAGGCCCAAGTAACGATAGGTAGCATCACCACGCCATCGTTCCCGAGTGACTTCCCAACCGCAAGACAATCAACCCCTCCTCCCTTGGCATATCCTTACAACTTAATCTCAAGTCAAAGCGGGACGCCCTATCTCTTGGAGGGGCAGCCTGCACCAATAAACGCCAGATTCCAATCTACCACCGGCACAGGAAATGTTACCTTGACCGCATCATCCGACGCTTTTGTCAGCAACGCGAGCTCAACGATGTACATAAACCAGATGGATACCACCTTCACGTTCACGTTGACGCCCATGATCGCGACTGGAATAGATGGAACATACTCTGTGACTTTCACTGCAACCAACGAGCTTTCCGTTCAAGTTGATCAACAATCAACTAGCATCACCGTCTGGTCCACAGTTCACGAAGAAGCCGCAGATTCACTATTCATCGCATCCGTGATGGTGTCATATTATCCTAGCGCATATATCTCCATCGGGACCAGATATCAGACTGCCGCAGGCGAAGCCAACCTTACCCTTGCCTCGTACGAATATGCTCAAGCGACTCTCGCATACAACAACAAGGACTGGAACAACGCGATAACACATGCGCAGAATGCAACGGACTTGATCAACAAAGCAGATGCGGCAGAAGCCGCATCCAGCCTGCCAGACAAAACCGCGTACCTCGTGCAAATAGGAACCTACCCATTATTGATAATAGCGATCTTGGTCATGGTCTACATAGCCGCAGCGACCTTTAGAAAGATCTACCCGTCAACCAAGCCGCCAAAGATCACATGACCCCTAATCTCAAAGTCCTCACCGCTGACTTGTCCAATTGTCCTGATGAGCACTTTCGATTGTCAAAAGAAAATCTCACTGATTTCAGTTTTGTCGCCGATGTAGTTTCAAGTCTTTCCTTTTCGTGAGTATGAATTGGTCAGGCTTCGGTCTTTGGTTCCTCGTCGCATTCAACCAGCTCCGCGACTGTCTTGATCATGCTCTTCTCTTGAAAAGCGCGTTTGGCCTCGGACACGTATTGAGTAAACCCGAATTTCTCGGATTCGTTCAATTTGAACGGCCCATCAACCTTTTCTTGGAGTTTCTTCATGATCAGGATCTCGACAAAATTCGCGCCTACTCCGAAGATGTTTTCGATGGCCTGTGTGAAGGCTGTCATCCTGCTGGGAATTTCTTCCTTCTTAACGTTGAAGCTTTTTTCTAGATGATAATAAATAGCTTGTTTCGCAGAGTCACCTAGGACGGACAACCCATCATCCACTGCTTCAACTAAGAGCTTCTCGAAATCTCTTCCAAACAATGACAAGGTTTTCACTCGTCGAGACTTGAGATTAAGGATGCTTTCAGACAGGACCAAATAAATCAGTTATGAACCACTGATCAAGATTTACTGTTTCTGCATTGCATGTGTTGAACCTATTAGTTTCCATGTATCCTTGGAATCAAAAAATAGCAACATACTATGATGTACACACCAGGTGATTTATTGATCTTCCAGTATAGACTATCAGAGATTTCGATGAATAACTGAATCTAAAATACTCTTGATTTGAGTCATTTGAGAAATTTGTTAAAGAGAAAAATTTTGGGAGAGTGTTAGTCTTCGCCTTCAGACTCGCCTGGTGTTTTTCCAGGGCCTCCAGGTCCTTCTTTAGGCTTTGTAGATGCGATTATGTCGTCTATGCGAAGGATCATCGCTGCGGATTCTGCCGCTGATTTGATTGCCTGTTCTTTAACGATTGATGGTTCAAGTACACCTTTTTCCCGCATGTTTTCGATTCTTCCCGTGAACACGTTTATGCCCTTGTATTGTCCCTCTGATTTGTCATGCGCGGCCCTGAGGTCAACGATTATATCCAATGGTTCGAGTCCTGCGTTTTCAGCCAAAGTCTTCGGTATCGTCTCTACTGCTTCTGCGAATGCTTCTACGGCTAGTTGTTCTCTTCCGCCTACCTTTGTCGCATAGTTTCGCAGTCCTTTTGCTATTTCGACCTCGGTTGCTCCGCCACCTGCGACTATCTTGCCGTTCTCCATTGTATCAGACACCACTGACAACGCATCCGTCATGGCTCTTTCTGCTTCGTCAACCATTCTTTCTAGTCCTGCTCGAATCAATATCGCTACAGAGCGCGGATCTTTGCATTTCTCTACGAAGATCATCTTGTCGTCGCCTATTTTGCGTTCCTCAACGATTCCCGCCGTGCCCAGATCTTGAGCTTTCAGGTCAGTCAGGTCGCTGACTATTCTTCCGCCCGTTGCCCTAGCCAACTTTTCCATGTCTGACTCTTTCACTCTTCTTGCTGCCAGTATTCCTTCTTTAGCCAAGAAGTGCTGTGCCATGTCGTCTATGCCTTTTTGGCAGAAAACCACATCTGCACCTGACTTCTTAATCTTTTCAACCATGTCCTGCAGCATCTTGTTTTCCTGGTCAAGGAATGCCTTCATCTGAAGCGGATCACGGATTCTTATTTCGGCGCTTATCTCAGTCTTCTCGATTTCCAAGGCGCAGTCCAGAAGAGCTATCTTGGCCTTTTCAACATTCAGCGGCATGCTCGGATTGACGACTTCCTTATCGATTATCACGCCGTTGATGAGTTGCGATTCGAAAAGGCTTTTGCCTGTCTTCTTTATCAACTGTATGTTGTCAATGTCTGCTACGATCTTGTCTCCGCGTTTCTCTACTATCTGCTTGACAGCATCTATTGCAATATCTGCCAAGTGTTCTTTCGCCGGACCTACTGCTTTGCTTCCCATAGATGTGATCGCAACCTTTCTGTGTGTAGCACGATCATCGATCTCCACTGGTATCGCAACGCCGTTTATGATTTCTAATGCTTTCTGAGTCGCTTTGCGGTAACCACTTACAAGTATTGTCGGATGAATATTCTGATCCAACAGTTCTTCTGCCTTTTTCAGGAGCTCGCCGGCCAAAACAACAGCGGTGGTTGTGCCGTCTCCCACCATTGCATCCTGCGTTTTTGCGATTTCAACCATTATCTTCGCCGCAGGATGCTCAACCTCGATCTCCTCAAGTATCGCTGCCCCATCGTTCGTTATGGTTATGTCTCCAAGGCTGTC
>DASPTR010000166.1:0-2525 GCA_035623315.1 Candidatus Acidiferrum sp.
TCCGATGTTCCCGAGTCTTGGAAGATAAGGCTCGCTGGCATCGTGGGTGAAGTTGACTTCAGGCTTGTTGAGGGTTCAGATGAGGAGGTTCAGCTCAGCGCCTTGCTTGCCAAACTTGTAGAGGCAGGTTTGGATTTGAAGAAAACAGATTAGGTGCCGACTAGTGTTTGCAGCTTGGACTGTTAAGCATAGGCCCAAGACTCTTGCCGGAGTCGTGGGAAACAAGGAAACCGTCCAGAAATTCGTTGAATGGGTTAAGTCCTGGGACAAGGAGGTTCCTAAGAAAAGGGCCGTCTTCTTTTATGGTCCTCCTGGCGTGGGGAAAACGGTTACGGTCGAAGCCTTAGCGACTGACCTGCATATGGAGTTCGTGGAGAAGAACGCGAGTGATTACCGGACAGAAGATGCTATAAACAACTTCGCTGGGTTGGCTTCCCAGTTCGGGTCGCTGTTCGGCGAGAAAAGGCTCATTCTGCTAGATGAACTTGACGGGTTGACAGGTACGTCGGACAAAGGCGGCGTAAAGGCCATAACAGACGTTGTTAAAGTCGCCCAGTGCCCCGTAGTTCTTATCGCTGACAGTGCTTATGATCCCAGATTTTCAAACCTGCGCAACTATTGCTTGCTACTAGAATTTAAGAAACCAGCGGCTGGAGAGGTTGCGAAGTTTTTGAAGGGCATATGCGCTGAAGAAGGAATCGAAGCTGATGAGCAAGCCTTGAAGTTTATTGCCCAACGGTCCGAGGGCGACGTCCGCTCAGCTGTTATGGATCTTCAGGCTCTGGCTCAAGGCAAGAGGAAGTTGAGCTATGACGAAGTTTCTTGGCTCAGCTATCGGGACAGGCAGGACAGCATATTCAACGTTTTGAAAATGATAATCTATGGGAAAACATGCTCCAGCGCAAAGCAGGCTGTGAACATGGCGGACATAGACATCGACATGCTTTTTGAGTGGATATACGAAAATGTTCCAGATCATCTGATGGATCCGCATGACTTGGCCACGGCGATGGATGCCCTCGCGATGGCCGACGTCTACCGTGGTAGGATCCGAGCGAGCCAAGATTGGAGCTTCATGCGTTACGTGATTGACTATATGTCTGCGGGCGTGGCTATGGCCAGACAGAACAGCAGGGTTTCTGGTTGGATACCTTTCAGGTTTCCAGTTCGCATACAGATGCTGTCACGATCCAGGGCTGAGCGTGCCATGCGGCTTGGCATAGGGAACAAGATTAAGAGGAGGTGCCACATCTCGGCCGTGAGAGCTTCAAAGGAAGTTTTGCCCTTCTTGAAGATAATCTTTAAGAACAATGCAGAAATGGCGTCTGGTCTTGCGAAGTGGCTTGACTTGGATTCCGAAATGATTGAGTATCTTGCGGGTGGTCAAGAGAAGCGGGTATCGTCGCTAAAGTGCTGATCTTAGCGCTGTCTGCTTTGGGCTGCTAGTGAATTTTGCTTCCTTCATCTATGTCTTTTTCAGGTTGCAGTACTATGACGTTGCCCTTGGTGTCTTCAGCGGCCAATATCATGCATTGGGATTCGACTCCCATCATCTTGCGTCTTTGGAGGTTCAATACAAACGCGCATTTTTTGCCCACAAGGTCCTCAGGTTTGTAGAATTGCAGAAGACCAGCTACTGCCTGTCTTTTTTCGTTTCCGAAATTCACAATCATTCTTATGAGGTTTCGAGATCCTGGGATCTGATTTGCCTCAATTATCTTGCCGACGCGCAAGTCCAACTTTTGAAATTCGTCGAAGGATATTTCCATTCTTCTCACCTTCTGTCAATTTCGACTGCGAAGTCTCTTAAGTCTTGTGCGACTTTCTCTGTTGTCTTATCTTCTCGATGGTTTTTTCTAGGTCTTTCCAGCCGCCTGCTGTTTTTGAGCGAACTATTTCGAAGGCTTCCTTCGAGTTTAGTTCAAACAGTTCTTTGCCAATGACTTTTCTCGTGAGGTATGATGCTGCGTTGAGAATTTCGCTGTTCAGTCTGCTGTCCGCTGCGTCTGCGAGGTGACAGATCAAGGCTTCGATAGAATGAGGCCTGATCGGGCCGTAGCTCCCATGGTGAGAGGCTATTACGTGGACAATTTCAAGAGGGAACCCTCTTCGAATGAGCTCCGCTGTCGCGATCGACAGATGGTCCAAGTAGTCGCCTAAGCTTGTCGAATCGTAGCCGCCATTCTCGTTTATCGCGTAAGTGATCGGCTTGAAAACGTCATGCAGCAGCACTCCTGCCAGGACCTGGTCACGGTCCACTTTTCCACGGTAGGTATTCTCGACGGAGTCACACATTGCCTGCGCGATGTTTGCTGTTGAAGCAACATGTTCAATGTAGCCGCCTCGATAGGCGTGATGGTTCGACCTTCCAGCGGGCGAAACGTCGAAGGGCAAGCCCTCATGCTTCTTCCCGTTTATTACAAAAGTTGGGTCCCTTAGCAGGTCGATGACTTTTCGTCGGAGCTTTTCATCACTGATCTGTTCTGCTAAGGATTCGAGTTGTGGATTTACACCCTTGCGTTTCA
>DASPTR010000167.1:0-14860 GCA_035623315.1 Candidatus Acidiferrum sp.
TCGAATTTGTCTATTCTCTGCTGGAAAGTATAACAATGTAATCTGCAGTGTCTGCTGCCATATCTGCTGCCTGTTCAATGAATTCAATCAGATCATCCAAGATTACCATTACCCCCGCGTTTACGTTTGGACCGAATTTGACGAATGAGGCCTTAGTCTTCAAGTAATATTGGTCAATATCATGTTCAATTCCTTCGACTTTTTTCGCGCCCTCAATCGCTTCCGCCGGATTTAGATTGAGTTTTTCAATGCTCCCCTTCAAGGCGTGACCACAGTCTACAAGTAGAGAAGTCATATGCACGGTGTTCTCGGTGAATTCTTTCGGAATAGGCGTGTCGCCGAGCATTTCGATGCATCTCGCTGCGTCCTTAACGTGGTCTGCAAGGGTGTCGAGCCTTTTCACAAGATGAAGCAAGTCTTCGCGGTAGTCGGCGAACAAGGCTGCTCCTTTAGAGAGCTCCACGAAGACTTCTGCTCGAAGGCGATCGACTTCCTCTTCAACCTTGAACAGAGTCTCGATGCTCTGCGTGGCTTCTTTTCTCTTTCCCTCAGAAATACTTCGCATTGCTTGATTAAGCAGGGTTACTGTGTCGATGGCTTTTGTTATCTGTTCTTGGGCGAGGTCTAAGGCTTTTGTTCTGCGTCGCTTTTCAAACCACGCATAGCTTCTTTTTTCCAAATTTACATCTCCTTTAGGACTGTTTTTGTCGTATCCTTAAAACCTTTCTGCGCTCGGAAAACTCATTAAAGGTCACCTGAGAATTATCTTTTTTCCAGTCGCGATGTAGTAGATCGCTTCCCCAATATAGGTCGCATGGTCAGCTATTCTCTCCAAGTACCTAATCACGAGAATATTGCAAATCAAGTTTTTTGTGCTAGAAGGGTCCTCCTCAAGTTTGTCCAAATATGAAGTGTAAATTCGGTCAACTTCCTCCTCAGTTTTTGCGAGTGACTTGGCCATCTCTCCGTCATTGTCTCTGAGGGCTATGACGCTTTCGCGAACCATCTGCATGGTTTTCTCGACCATTTTTTCCATGAGATCCAAATGGGACACGCATTTTTTTGATGATGCGAACCTTTGATGCGTCAAAGAGATGTCCAAAGCATATCGGCCGTACCGTTCAAAATCGTAAGCGATTTTCATGTACGAGTTTATAATCCTTAAATCAGAGGCGACAGGTTGATACTTCACCATCAGTTCAAACGCCTTATCCTCAACGCTAACTGTCATCATGACTAACATGTCTGAAAGCTCCGGGACATCTTCGTTGACGTTTCTGCCCTCCATAAAACCTACGATCGCCGTTCTCACCGTTTTTTCAGCGACTTCACCCATCTTCACAATAGCTGACGTTAACTGCTCCAAACCCGTATCTAATAATCTGCTCAAGTTTTCACCCTAACCAACTTCCCCGTTGACGAGCTGTATTTCTCCGTGATTCCGCTTAGGGGATTCTCGAACATATCTTTTGTGAGTTCGTATTCTATAAGCTCTTCCAAAAAAGCAGTGAGATCTGATATTCTCGTAGCTGCTGCGTTTCACGTATGGCAATCGCAGATGCATAGTTCTGCTTGAACGACACTATCAACTCTTCGATTTTGGCCGTCACATTTGGATTTAAAGTTGAACAGGGCTCATTCATCATAATGACCCTAGGGATGCAGAGCAATCGCTCGCGCAATGCAGAGCCCTTGCTGCTGTCTTCTAGTTATACTCGTCCCCGACTTTTTTAACGCGTGCTGCGAAGGAGCATTGCATTCTTTTCCTGAAATCTTCATCAACATCTAGGGGGAAAATCCCGTGACAGTTAGACGATATTGGTCCAAAAGAAATAGTCTGTTTTAGGTCAACCATCTGCCTTTTGAAGATTAAGTTTAATAAGATGACTGTGAATAAAAACGGGAAAGGCGAACCGACATGGAAAAACAAGCACAGCAAGGCGGATACATGTGGATGTTGGGAGCAACGACCATCGGAGTTGTGTGTGTTGATGGTGTAGTTCTAGCATCCGAAAAGAGGGTCTCTTACGGGTACTTTATTGCGAGCAAGGGAGGCAAGAAGGTTTTCAAGGTCACAGACAACATCGGGGCAGCGTGCGCTGGGCTTGTTTCAGACATGCAGACGCTCATAAGAGAGGTGGAAGCCTATGCCAGCTTGTTTACCTTGGATGTGGGCAGACCAATATCTGTTCGATCTGCGGCCAAACTCATGTCGAACCTTCTCTTTAATCGACGCATGGCACCACTAATCACACAGACTATCGTCGGCGGAATAGACGAGGAAGGACCGACGCTGTACGTGATGGATATGCTGGGCTCAGTGATACCTGACAAGTATGCAGTTGTAGGCTCTGGAACAGAGATTGCCATCGGAGTACTCGAAGAGGGCTACAAGGAAAGCATGACTGTGACAGAAGCGAAAGAACTGGTCATTAGGGCAATGAAATCTGCCATTAGCAGAGACATCTTAAGCGGGGACGGAGTAGACTTTCTGCTTATCACCAAAAATGGTATACTTGAAGAATCAACGAAGTTTTAGAATTTCCATTTGTTTTGGCAAGAGTTAAATCAGATTCAGAGAGTAGACTCTAATCATAACATATGGTAAACTGGAAAGCAGGAGACATGTACGCATGCCATTTGATCTAAGCCAAAAAGACGGAGAACTCCTAGTCAAGCTTGCCCGGACAGCAGTTGAAGAATACCTAAAGACCAAGAAGACCTTGCCCGTGCCAGAGGGCATTTCTGAAAAATTGAAGCAACGTTGTGGGGTATTTGTAACAATTAACAGTGTGAAAAAAGGAGAAAAAGAGCTGCGGGGATGCATCGGCCTTCCCTACCCAACAGAACCCTTAGCTCAAGCCGTGATACAATCTGCCATCAGCTCCGCAACTGAAGACCCGCGGTTTTATCCGCTTTCCACACACGAACTTGACAACGTAGTTTTTGAAGTGAGCGTGCTCACACCGCCGCAAAAGATAGAGGCAAACAAAGCAAAAGAATATCCGTCGAAAATAAAAGTGGGCGAAGATGGATTAATCGTAGAAAGAGGAATCTACAAGGGGTTGCTTCTTCCACAAGTGCCCGTCGAGTGGAACTGGGGTGAAGAAGAATTCCTATGCCAGTGTTGTGTCAAGGCAGGTTTGCCTGCCGACAATTGGCTGCTCGAGGGCACTAAGATCTACAGTTTTCAAGCGATAATTTTCGAGGAAGAAACACCGAAAGGCGAAGTGAAACGCAAGACCATTAGTCGGAAATGATGTGATGCGGGTCTACTTTGCTCCATGCGGGATCGGCCTAGGTCACGTTGGCAGAGTAATGCCGATCGCCAGGAAACTTCAGAAGGAGCACTGTGACGTCGCATTTTCGACGTATCTGGATGGCATGCGTTATGTTGAGCATGAGAAGTTTCCTCTCATGAAGGCTCCTCCGATAGGCTTCAAAGTGAAGCCTGATGGATCAATTGATTTCAGACAAACGGTAGCAAACCCAGGCCCATTCTTCGCCTCTTTCACACTCTTAAAACAAGTATGCGCGGAACTCAAGTTCATTGGAGGCTTCGAACCAGATATCGTGGTTTCAGATTCGCGTATCTCAAGCTTACTGGCTGCAAGGCTTCTCGGTATACCGAGAATTTGCATATTGAATCAGTTTCAAGTGATTGTTCCAAGAAGAAGACGACTTTTGCATCTGGCAAGGTTTGCCGACTCGATTGCCTTGACACTGGTAGGTAAGATGTGGACAAGTGGAAACGTTGTTCTTATACCAGATTTTCCGTCTCCTTATACTGTTTCGGTCGGCAACCTGAACATTCCGAAATCGTACAGAAAAAATGTGAGCCTAGTTGGGCCGATTCTGGAAGTTCGCCCAGACGAATTGGACTCCAAAGATAGACTGCGGAGAAAGCTGGAATTGCCCGTTGACAAACCAACAATATTCGTGCCTATAAGCGGTCCAATCAAAGAAAAAGCATTTCTTACTGGTTTAATGAGGAATATCCTGCTCGAGTTCCCAGAGGACTTCGAGATAGTTATGTCACTCGGCTATCCAGATGACGACAGCAGACCAACACGGTATGGCAACGTGACAATTTTCAATTGGATTCCAAACCGTTTTCAATACTTAAAAGCCTGCGACATCGTAGTCGCCCGCGCAGGCCACGGTACTATAACGCAGGCCATGTGCTACGGCAAGCCCATGATACTCGTGCCTACGCCCAGCCACACAGAACAAATCAACAACGCAAAACAGGCCCAAGACTTGGGCGTTGCAAGAGTCCTTCTGCAGGAAAACTTGAACAAACAGGACCTTCTAAAGAATGTCAAACAAGCCTTAACCATCGAAAACACGAAGAAGGTTGAGATGATCCAACAGGAAGTGCTACATTACGACGGGGTTAAAGAAGTAGCCAGAGCAATGAGGCAATTGGCAGAAAAATGAAAGGTTTTAAGCCATATCAACATGAGATTAGAGCATGTTCTTGCCTGACAAAATTCTGGAAGAAAAGCTCCTCAAGATGCTGGTAGAGGACTTGGGACAAGGCGACGTAACTACGGGGTTGATCACCACCCATGGAACAATCGTTGAAGCTGAAATCGTGGCCAAAGATTCAGGAGTCGTCGCTGGAATCAAAGAAACCGAAGTTCTAATGAAAAGCCTAGGGCTCAAAGTTGAAACTTCAGTATGCGATGGAGAAAAAATCAGACCAGGCAGAAGATTGATCAAGATCTCAGGAGACGCAGGCGCCATACTATCTGTTGAGCGCACCGTCCTCAACATCATGTCCCGTATGAGTGGCATTGCAACGACGACAAGAAATCTAGTGGAGAAACTGCGAAAAACGAAACTCAAAGTGACAGTAGCGTCTACGCGAAAGACGGCTCCCGGGCTCATGTACCTCGACAAGAAGGCCGTACTGATCGGAGGTGGCGACACTCACAGATTTCATCTTGACGATATGATTTTGATAAAGGACAATCACATTGCATTAGCAGGCAGCATCGACGATGCCGTCGCCAAAGCCAAGAAAAGCGCATCATTCAGCAAAAAGATCGAAGTAGAAGTGACAAACCCCGAAGACGCACTGAAAGTAGCTAAGGCCGGGGCAGACATAGTCATGCTTGACAATTTTGCTCCCGCCCAGATTCGGAAAACCTGTGCACTGCTGAGGAAAACAGAGGTTCAAAAGAGAATCCTAATTGAGGCAAGCGGAGGAATAACCTCTGAAAACATTCTGAAATACGCCTCGACTGGAATAGATGTCGTGAGCTTGGGTGAGATCACGGACAGCCCCAAAGCCTTGGACATAAGTCTGGAAATCACGAAGGTCAACAAGTAATAGTTACCTTCCACATGTGATAGTTATCCAAGAGTTAGAAGTAAGTACTCTTCAATGAAAGCAGCGACTAATAGTAGTACAGCGCAGATCAGGATGAACATCCCTGTCCGCTTGAGTTCCCGTATCGCTCCTCCTCTAACTATGCGCCAAAAAAGCCAGATGCTTGCAGCAAACGCTGTGCCATACGCGATGAATTCAAGTGTTTGATGAGGGGATATGAAATTTAACAGGAAGATAATGGTTCCAGAAAAATGGTTCGGGTTGGAGATAGTAGGATCAGTGCTTAGTGCGTTGAAAGCCAAGCCTGAATTGTACAAAACAATAGAGCCGAAAACCCATCCTGCGATAGGAATGAACATCACCAGATCTATCGCAAAATTGTTTTCGAAAATGGACAATGCGCCTTGCCAGAGGCTTGTGTTCTCGTCTGTAGTCCGTAATTGGTCAATCTGCTTATTAATGTTGTTTGACTCCGTATGGCTGAGCGGAGTAAGGGTGCCACCCACAGTCATGACTATGCAGAAAATAATACACAGAAATATCGTTATGAATCTCTTGAATCTTGAGGAATATCCTGCCCAAGAACCCGAAGACAAAGTGCTTACTCCATCAGATCCTATGGTTTCAGACCTATTTTTAGAATTCTGAACCCTCGTGCTACAGGGTTTAACATTTCAGAGATATTAACCTTTTTCAAAGACTCCTGTTGGTCTTCTGCGAAGCCTCTGATGTCGTGCTCTCCAGCCATGAGGCTGTGAAGATACGACATCTTTCCAGCTACTTCAAATTGACATTTGGACGGTAACCCCAGCAGAACAGGCTTGTTTTCTCTTAGGGCTTTCTCACAAGCATACAGGATCGCATGCGCACCCGATGTGAGTTCTGCAATTCTCACAGGAATGCTTTCCTTTCCAATGGCCAAGACATCTATCCCATATTTCTGAGTTATCTCATTAGCTGTTCTCCGTATTCTAGGCAGAATCTTCAGGAGATGCCGTTTAGCTCTGTTCGAGATCCTCATGTTTGTGAACTCGATCGGCGACAACTGTTCAAGCGGAATGGCCCCCAGAGACATGTCCAGATGAACAACGTCAGCCTTGACTTTCGCTAGCAAGTCGCGGCAGAGCTCCGCTTCATGAACCACAACCTCGTGTCCATTGCCAGCATCTGCAAAGATAGGCTCAGCTAAACAAGCACTTGGTTCTCGATAAGGCGGATTAACTAACACGGATGCGGTTGCAACGATTGTCAGCGGTTCAAATTTCTCGTTAAGAACGGCTGCAGAAGAGTCTGCCGCGATCACTCTCAAGCGTTTTCCCCAGCATTAATAGGGTAATGATTAGGATTTAGCTTTGCCGTTTACCCTTCTTCTTTTTTCAGGTTCAACCCCAAAATAAACAACTCCGAGCTTTTTCCTCGGCTGGCCTCAGGTTTCACCCATTTAACTTCTTGAAAATGGTTCCTCACTTTCTTCCTGAAATCGTCCAGCATATCGCCTTGGAACACCTTAACGAAGAAGCTTCCAGATGGCCTAAGCGTCTCCAACGCTATTTCTAGTGCCCTCAGCGCCAAACCCATCTGACGAGCATGGTCCACCTCCCAGACTCCCGAAATGTTCGGAGAAGCGTCCGAAATCACCGCATCCGCTTCCCTCGGGAGCAGCCCAAGTATCTCATGGAGTGTTTCTTCGTCAGTGATGTCTCCGGTGATCGTTCGAACATTTTCTTCCTCAAAAGGTTCAATAGACTTCAAATCAACCCCAAGAACGTAACCCTCGCTTCCAACGTTCTTCCGTGCAGCCTGCACCCAGCCGCCTGGTGCAGCGCCCAGATCGAGAACAACATCACCTTCCATGATGAAATGATATTTCTTCACGGCCTGAAGCAACTTGTAAGCTGCTCTGGACCGGTATTTCTCCTCTTTTGCCTTCTTGTAGTAATAATCTCTTTTTCTATCCTGAAGCCATGCCTTAGGCAACGCTAACTGTCACCAACGACCGCAGATCCATTCGGACACATAGAAACGAGCCATCCTGTGAGTCTCTCACAGCTCTGCGGCGAAATCGTGCTTGAAGGGTCACACCTCGGGCTGTCTGGACACATGAGGCATGGACAATCAGCTATCGAATCTATCGACGCCGGAAGTCTCTTTGGAAAAAGCCTGTACGTCCATCTTCCCTCGCGAAGCTCTTTCTCTCGCCTTATCAGACCCTTGTTTTCCAGCTTTATGGATATTCTTGAACCTTCTCGACTGCTTGCTCCAAGCTCGTGCCAAAGATCTGATTGAAGAACCCCATCATGGCCAGTGTTCATGACGTATTGGAGGGCCTTCTGCTCCATATCATTGCGTTTAGGCATCACTATCAGTTCCAAGTATTAACTATGGAGTGTTTAAATAAAAAGCTGTATGTTTAAATTTGAAAGAAGTCATGTTGAAAAATGAGAAAGCGAACGGTTGAGATGAATCAGGGCTGCTGTTTAGGGATCGAATCCACAGCTGACGATTTCAGCATCGGGATATCTACGTTTCAAGGTGCAATATTGGCCAACATCCGAGACACCTACGTGCCTTTAGAAGGGGGCATTCACCCGAGAGAGGCCGCAAGACACCACGCAGACGTCGCCGCCAAAGTCCTTGAGGAATCATTCGCCAAATCAAACGTGAAGCCACATGATCTTACAACCATCGCATTCTCTCAAGGTCCAGGTCTAGGACCATGCTTACGCACGGGCGCAACAGTTGCGCGGGCTATGGCCTCATACCTCAACGTTCCGCTAGTAGGCGTAAACCATTGCATAGCACACATCGAGATCGGAAAGCTGAAAACCGGAGTCGAGGACCCGATAACGCTTTACGTTTCAGGCGGAAACACGATCGTCACTGCTTTTGACGCTGGACGCTACAGAGTATTCGGCGAAACCCTGGACATTGCTTTGGGAAATTGTCTGGACGTTTTCGCCAGAGAAGCTGGGCTCCATCAGAAGCCAGACCTGCCCTTCGGCGCCGTAATCGAAAAGCTTGCTGCAAAAGGGCATCAATTCATTTCCTTGCCATATTCTGTCAAGGGCATGGACCTATCGCTGAGCGGGTTGCTGACCGCAACGGTGAACCTGCTGAAACAGGAAAAGTACGCGCTTGAAGACCTGTGCTTTAGCCTTCAAGAAACTGCGTTTTCAATGGTTACCGAAGTGACCGAGAGAGCCTTGGCTCACACTGGAAAAAAAGAGGTCCTGCTCACAGGTGGAGTGGCTGCCAATAGAAGGCTGCAGTCGATGATCAAATCCATCGCTGAGGAACACGGTGCAAGGTTCTGCGCCGTCCCAAGCGAGTTCGCCGTTGACAACGGGGCAATGATCGCCTGGACAGGAGTTCTTGCCTACAAATCCAACTTGACGACGCCTATTAAGAAGAGCTTCGTGAAATTGAGATGGCGGCTTGAAAAGGTCGAAGTCCCTTGGGTGAGATGAAATTTTCATCTTTATTCAAAAGAGGAGCCGAAGCCAGCTTGTTCCTGACGCAGTGGGAGGACAGAAGAGTGATCATTAAGAAACGCCTGCCGAAAAAATACAGGCCGCCGACACTTGATAAGCAGATTCGAACATACAGAACTATTCATGAACCGCAACTCATGCATGCAGCAAAACAGGCAGGAGTTCCCACGCCGCTGATCTATCAAGTCAACGTCAAAGAAGGCACGATAATAATGCAATTCGTAGAAGGAAAACAAGTCAAAGAATTGTTGAACATTCAGTCAGAAAAGGAAAGAAAACGCACGTGCTTAAGAATAGGCAAGTCGATAGGCAGACTCCACAAATCCGGAATAATCCACGGGGATCTGACGACGTCAAACATGATTGTGGACCCTGAAAAGAGAATAGTCTTCGTCGATTTTGGACTCGGCGAGAAGACAAACGAACTTGAAGCCAAAGCCGTTGATCTGCATCTGATGAAAAGAGCTCTGCAAAGTACACATTATCGGGTTGCTCAAGAGTGTTTCAACACAGTGATAGAAGGCTATTCCAGCGCCCTAGGCACAGAAACGGCAAAAGAGGTTTTAGGAAAGATCGAAGAGATCGAGAAAAGAGGACGCTACGTCACTGAGAGGCGGACGTGATTTAACATGGGTTTTCAGCCCGAGGGCAGGTTCATATTCTTCGCTACTTCCAACGTAAACAAGTTCAACGAAGCGCGAAGAATCCTGGCAGAACACGGTATTGCAGTAGGCATGCTCAGGGCAAAGAGCCTAGAAATTCAAAGCGAAAACTTGGAGGAAATCGCGTGCTCGAGCGCCGAACACGCCTTCAATAGAACCAGGTTGCCCATCATCGTTGAAGACGCTGGACTTTTCATCGATGCCCTGAAAGGCTTTCCCGGAATGTACTCAGCCTATGTGTACAAGACGATCGGCAACGCAGGTCTGCTGCAGATCATGAAAAACGTGTTAGAGAGAAAGGCAAAGTTCCAATCAGCCATAGCTTACCGTTCGGCTAACTTGGACACGCCCATTTGTTTCAAAGGAGAAATCGCAGGGGAAATAACCCTCGAAGAACACAGAAGCAAGACAGGCGGCGGCTTCGGCTTCGATCCAATCTTCAAACCTGTGAGCAGCACCAAGACCTTCGCAGAGATGTCCGTCGCAGAGAAGAACAAGCGCTCTCACCGAGCCATGGCCCTTTACAACTTTGCAGTATGGTACAAGGAAAAGGCTTGAGTGCATATGGTCAGAGAAAGGAAGCAAATCAAACAGAAACGTAATTCGCAGAATGATCAATAATTTTAAATATCGGTCTAGCCTTGCTCATGAAGAGTCTAAGGGACGCATTTATGCCTAAACAGGAAAGCGGAAGGTCACATCAAACAAGGCCTGTCAGCAAACGGCCTCCGAGCTGGTGCAAATATCAGCCAGAGGAAGTTGAAGCCATGGTTATCAAACTGGCCAAAGAAGGCAACTCAACTAGTCGTATCGGTACAATTCTTCGAGATCAGAATTCGATCCCCTTGGTTAAGCCCATAACGGGCAAGACGATCATGAAGATTCTTAAAGAGGCACAGCTTGCACCTACGATGCCTGAGGATCTGGCAAACCTGCTGAAGAAAGCTGGGAACCTGAGCGCACACTACGAGAAGAACAAGAGTGATTTACACAACAAGAGGGCACTCCAGATCATTGAAGCGAAGGTCCACAAACTTTCAAGATACTATAAACGAATAGGGATACTGCCGAAAAACTGGAAGTATGAGGCAAAAATAGCCTCTGTCATCTAGTCGCCTGCGTTAAACACTAATTTTTCAGCGTCAACAATGGCCTTAAATGTTTAAATAATTTGCTTCCTAGCCTAGTTTGATCGCGATGGATGCAAGCGAGAGTCAGATTGCGGGCTTTCTGGAATCGACCAAACAGGCAGCCAAAGCGATTGCCGAAACCGCAGAAGCTGACGGTTCAATCCAAGTGTTCTCACACCTCGACGCTGACGGAGTCGCTGCGGCCGGAATAATCGGCAAAGCCTTGGCTAGGTCTGACGCGAAGTTCAGAATTCGAATAACTCAGTGGATTCAAGAGAAAATCTTCGAGGTTCTCTCAGACAAGCCGCAACTGATAGTCTTCAGTGATCTGGGAAGTGGCTACACCGATTTGCTTGGAGAAAAACTCAAAGATTTTAAAATGGTCATTCTAGACCATCATCAAATCGTGGGCGAAAACTCGGACAACCTCGTCCACGTTAACCCTCACCTTCATGGAATAGATGGAGCCAGAGACATCAGCGGTGCCGGAGTAGCATACTTCGTTGCGAAAGCAATAGACGAGGTTAACGTTGATTCGGCACCCGTGGCAGTCGTAGGGGCTCTCGGCGACTTGCAGGACAAGTATGACCAGAGAATGCTAGGGGGACTGAACGAAATGATCGTTCAAGATGCTGTCAACGCGGGTGCCCTGACAGTAGAGAAAGACCTCATCTTCTTCGGAAGAGAAACACGACCGATCCACAGGATGCTAGCAAACACGACGACACCCTTTATCCCCGGAATCAGCGGAGAAGAAAGCAACAGCTTGGCTTTTCTTAAGAATTTGAACATTGAGCCGAAGAACGGCGAAAAATGGAGGGCCCTGAGGGACTTGTCAGACGACGAGAAGAAACGATTATGCACAGCTCTGGCGGATTACTTGTTGTCGAAGGGTTTGCGGTTTGACGTGAGCGACCTCATCGGGCACGTCTATGTTCTTAATCATGAGGAACCATGGACTCCGCTTAGAGACGCAAGAGAATTTTCAGTGTTGCTCAACGCGACCGGCCGTATGGACCGATCAAGCCTAGGCGTAGCCGTGTGCATGGGTGACAGAGGATCTTCGTTTGAAGAAGCAACAAAGGTGCTGGAAGACTACAGGCGAAACATCAACAAATACCTTGGCTGGGTGATGGAAAAACCTGAGCGCATCCGAGAAATGGGAAACATCTACGTGGTCTACGGAGAAAACTTCATCAACGACAAGATCGTGGGAGCAATAAGCAGCATCCTTTCAGGCGGCCTACCCAATCCTGAAAAGCCATTGATCGCATACGCCAACGTTGAAGACCAAGGATTAGCCAAGATTAGCGCGCGTACAGTGGACGCCATCGTCGCCCGAGGCATCAACCTCGGAGATATCATGCAAGTTGCCGCTGAAAAATGCGAGGGAAAAGGCGGAGGGCATAACATAGCTGCAGGAGCACAGGTGCCGCTTGACAAAGTTGATACGTTCATCGGAATCGTCAACGATCTCGTCGGACAACAATTGAAAGGTGACCAAACGTCGAAGCCGAAATAGTCCTAGATTATGATAATCTGGCCTTCGCAAAGGCCGTTGCAGAAGCTATCTCACCAGACAACTTCAAAACGCCAAGTGGCTTGACAGTCGCGACAAACCACAGACAAAACAAGGTGATAACCAAAATCGAATGCACAGAGAAAATATCCACGTTTATCGCGACTGTTGACGACCTGCTTTTTTCCGCTTCTATCGTTGAGAAAACAGTACAAGCAATCGCGCACGCATCAAAAAATGCTCCGCACCATTCAGTCTGATCGTGAAAAGAAGGGCATTGAGGTGCGAAGCTTGATCGCAAGATTAAATAGCTTTGTTTAAGGCTACAGTTACGAAGCCATTTAGAGTTGTTCGGCGAAGTAATAAGTGAAGAATAATGCTCGACATGAAACTGATTCGTGAGAACCCGGAGATGGTTAGACAGAATCTGCAGAAAAGGGGAGACCCTGAGAACCTGCGGATGCTCGAAGAACTTGTTCAGCATGATCGCATATGGCGGGAAAACCTGACGAAGCTGAATGAGCTTCGACACGAAAGAAGACAAATAACGACGACCATCGCAGGCTTGAAGAAAAAGGGAAAAGAGACAAACGCTGAGATCCAGAAAGGAAAGACAATCGACTGTGAAATCACGGCGTTGGAGAAGAATGTGGCCGAGAACGAGCAGAGGGTGCACCAGTATCTCATGCGGCTTCCAAACCTGCTGCATGAATCCGTTCCAGCAGGAAAAGACGAGAATGACAATGTTCAGGTCAGATCGTGGGGAAAACCGCCCAAGTTTGCTTTCACACCGAAGGGGCACGAGGAAATAGGTCTGGGACTAGATATATTTGACATCGAAAGAGCAGGTAAAATCTCAGGTGCTAGGTTCTTCTACTTGAAAGGACCAGGCGTCCTTCTTGATTTGGCACTTAGAACATTCGCCCTAAAAGAAATGGATAAGAAAGGGCATGTTCTGATCGAACCGCCTTTCTTGATGAGGCGAGAACCCTACGAAGGCGTCGTGGCCTTAAGCGACTTCGAAGATGTCCTCTACAAGATCGAAAACGAGGACCTCTACCTGATAGCTACGTCTGAACATCCAATAGCCGCAATGTTCATGAATGAAACCCTGAGCGCAAAAGATCTGCCGCTCAAGCTGGCAGGCATCAGCACAAACTTCAGGAAAGAGGCAGGAGCCCATGGCAAAGACACAAGAGGAATCTTCAGGACACACCAGTTCAACAAGATAGAACAACTTGTCTTCTGTAGGCCTGAGGAATCTTGGGAAATACATGAGCAGCTTCTGCACAACGCGGAGGAACTTGTTCGAAAACTGGGTTTGCCATATCGCGTCGTCAACGTTTGCACGGGCGACATAGGCACAGTTGCAGCAAAGAAATATGATATAGAGGCGTGGATGCCGGCGCAGAATGGCTATCGCGAAATAGTCTCATGCAGCAACTGCACCGATTATCAGGCTAGACGGCTGGCGATAAAGTATCGAGAGAAGGAAGGCGAGTCGCCTAAGGGATTTGTACATACGCTGAACTCGACGGCCATAGCCACTGGCAGGACGATCGTGGCAATACTTGAGAATTATCAGCAAGAAGACGGTTCAGTCATCGTGCCAGAAGCCCTAAGAGCTTACATGGACGGCATGGAGAAAATAAAACCGAAGCAGTAGGAATCACTCAATTTACTGTAGAAAGTCGCCTCGCAGGGTCCTCGCTTTCTTTTCGTTTCGTATCGATGCCATTTGAAGCAAGGATAAAACTTTTAATACTATGATGCGAATCAACAAGCTACGTTCGGAGGATAATCTTGTCTTCAAAAGCAAAGAAAGTCAGGGACAAGTGGCGAAGCAAATCGTGGTACAACGTAACGGCGCCACCATATTTTGGAAACACTGACTTAGGGGCAGTGCCTGTTGCGGAAACTGAGAAACTGATCGGCAGAACCATTGACTCGACGCTTTACGACGTTACAGGCGATTTTTCACATCAGTACCTGAAAATGTACTTCCAAATTAACGAAGTTGACGGCAAGACCGCACATACTATCTTCAAGGGCCACGAGTACTCAAGGGATTATCTGCGCAGCTTGGTCAGGAGAAGAACGACAAAAGTGGATGGCCTGTTCAAGATAGCCACGAAAGACGGATACGACATGCAAGTAGCCATCTCAGCCTTCACGCTTTCCAGGGTCAAAACGTCGCAGGAGAAGGCCATACGCAGCATAATGACGAGGATCATCAAAGAAAAAGCCGCAGCGTTGACCATAGACCAATTCGCACAGGAAATGGTTCTGGGTAAGATAGCCTCAGACATTTACAACGAAGCCAAGAAGATAGCACCACTACGACATGTGGGCATAAGAAAGTCAAAACTTGTGCGGCAAATAGTCGAACCGGAGAAGATTAGTGTAAAAGAGCCTGTTGAACAGGATTAAGTCTTAACGAGGTTTTTTCCGTAGTCGTATCCTTTTTGAAAAGCGGTCAAGTTCAGTTCTTCGGTTCCCTTTGGGATATTCTCCTTAATCGATTCCTTGATGGCATTCTCATCTAGAGCCTTCGTTATGGCAACGAAGGCGCCGAGCATGACGATGTTCGCGACGATTCTTCGTCCAAGTTCTTCCGCGATCTTCGTGGCTGGAACGTGGAATATCTTCGTGTTCTTCATCTCTTTTTCCCGCGGAATCATGTCAGGATCCAGAATCACCGTGCCGCCGCTCTTCACGTC
>DASPTR010000168.1:0-8633 GCA_035623315.1 Candidatus Acidiferrum sp.
CTGTTCCGAAATTTGGTCAAAAATGGTTTTTATAACTTGAATGTGGGGATTTGAAGGTTGTCTTCTGACTTTCAGTCTTGTAGGGTTTGTTTGCAGTATCCGCCCTTATCAAACCTGCGAATATGCCTAAGACGGCTAAAAGGCAGAGAAACAATCGCGATGGACGGGTCCGAGATGGCAGTGGAAATCTGCCGTCGCAATTTCGTCGGAATAGAATGCGCGTATCTTGACCTTCCTTTCGCATTTGATGGCATTTTCTACTTTGTCAGCAAGTCACTGGCCACTAAACGTTTGATGCAGCTTCAGCGTCTTCCTGCTGAAACCCCCTAGCCAAGCATTTGGATGTGAACCTTGGGCTTGCCATCACTAAGCGCTGCCAAAATCCGTTCATCAAAAGAATCCAAAATTAACTGATGCAAGAACATATTCAAAACCATTTTTGGTAATTTGGGAACACGCGTGCGTGCCACCATGCAATATGTGAAACCATATCCTTAAGGCTGGTCAGATGAATTGAATCGAAAACCGTGGCAAGGCGCCACGATTCAAATAGACTACAAGGAAGACAACATATTTGCTTATATTAGTTTGAGCCAAAATAAATGCATGTTTTACGAATAAAGAAAAAAGAAAGAATTTTGCTAAAACGAAGTTAAGATGCCAACTTGTTAGTCTAATATCTTCGCGGTGGTCTTCGTTTGGCGTAGCACTCGCGGCAATAAACTGGTCTACTACCGTCTGGCTTGAAGGGAACTTCACATTCCTTTCCGCAGTCGGCGCAGGTTGCCTTGTACATTTCTTTCTTATACGTCAAATATTTCAACTCCTATGCTATTTAGCGCAAAAAATCTCTTTTTTGCACACGTTCTTATCTATCAAGGCTTTTTTAAACCTATCCTTTCAAGGGGTAAGTTTGCAACGTCTTTTTCCATGAAATAACAAACCTTCAGATTCAAAATTACGAACAAAATAATGAGAGAATGAGCTAACTCATCTCTTCAATCGTCGTCTTGGTCAAGGCTTTAATGTTCTCGAACTCTGGCAGTTCACCGTAACCCACGAGGGTTATGGCCGTGCCTTCGCCTCCCATCCTGGCCGTTCGGCCGATCCTGTGGAAATAAACTAGGGCATCCAAAGGAACATCATAGTTTATTATGTGAGTAACTCCTTGAATGTCCAACCCCCTTGCGGCCACGTCTGTCGCCACCAGCAACCTAAGCTTTCCCTTCCTGAAAGAGTCCATTACAAAGTCCCTCTGTGCCTGAGTAAAACCAGCATGCAACGCTTTTGCATCGTATCCCATTCGTTTCAACCCGTCTGCCAGATTATCTACGTCCATTCGCGTTTTACAGAATATTATGGCCCGACCGATATGATTCTCGCCTAAGATGTTGCAGAGTGCCTCAAACTTGCCGTGAGGATTCACCACCATATAATACTGATCCATCTGCGTTAGGGCTATCTCGTCTTTGCTCACGAGAATCTTCTCAGGATTCCTCATGTACCTGTTGCAGATGTTCATCACAGTTTTGTCAATCGTAGCCGAAAAGAGACCAGTCTGCCTGTCTCTCGGAGTCATAGAAAGTATGTATTCAATGTCCTCTATGAATCCCATATCAAGCATCCTGTCAGCTTCGTCAAGAATAACGATTTTCACCGACGCCAAATTCAACACGCGCCTCTCAAGCAGGTCAATCATACGTCCTGGTGTTCCCACGACAACATGAACTCCTTCCTGCAAAGCGTGTATCTGTTTTCCAATGTTTTCTCCACCGTAAACGGGCAGAACCCTCAATCCTGCATACTTGCCCAACCGGGCAATGTGGTCAGCAACTTGAACGGCGAGCTCACGAGTCGGCGCCAAAACAAGGCCCTGAACCTTCCTATCTCCAGAGTCAATGCGTTCAAGCATCGGAATCCCGAACGCGGCAGTCTTACCCGTGCCAGTCTGCGCCTGCCCGATAACATCCTTTCCTTCAAGCAAAGGAGGTATCGCCTGAGCCTGAATCGGAAAAAGATTCCCAAACCCAAGCTCCTCAATTGCCCTAATAACCTGCGCGCTTAATGGCAGGTCCTTAAAGCTTTCTATTTGCATCTATCCATTTCTCCTGCCACAGAATCCTTCATGCATATGCCAAAAGCTTTCAAAAAGCTTCGTTGATTACATGAGTTAATGTGACAAGACCATCAAACAACGATTCACGTATAAAAACGTTTAGTCCATATTCGAAACAAAACATCAGAGTACGAGATCAATCTAAACGACTAGGAAGGGGAAACGACACGCTGGAAACGTTACGAGTAGGCGCCCGTGGGATATACCTGGAAAAAGAAGCTTATGACCACTTCGTTTCTCTAGAGTCACGTATTCTCAGGATGCGTGCACTTACATGGGCCGAACCGAAATGTCTCCCGCAAGAATACGCCTCTTTGACCCGTCGCTAAACGTCAAAATCAAATGACCATTGCTGTCCACATCTGAAGCTTGCCCAGCACATTTTTCGTCTAGACCAATCACATCTACTTGCCTTCCTAGAAAGGAGGCTAGACTCTTCCACTCTTCCAAAATCAGACCAAACCCTCCGCTCATGAACAGATCATAACAGCTTTCCAGTTTCTCAAGCACCATCTTGAATAAACATTCTAAACTTATTTTTCCTTCAAGCTCCGTTTGGAGTGTCGTCGCATTGCTCCACAAAGCTTTAGGCAAGGTTCTCACCTCGAAATTTGCGTTGATCCCTACGCTGAGGACAACATAGTTAATCCTTCGTCTTGTCGTTTTCATCGTTGCCAATATTCCACAAACTTTTTTTCCATTTGCTAAAACATCGTTAGGCCATTTTGTCGTAACGGACAAGTTGTATAATTCGCGCAGGCTCTTTGCAACGGCCAATCCAGCCACGAACACGAGTTTGCCCCCATCAGACGGCTCAACTCTTGGTCTCAGAATCGTCGAAAACCAAAGACCGCCAACAGGCGAGATCCACTCCCTGCCGAGTCTTCCATGACCACACGTCTGAGTCTCGGCAACAACAACGGTTCCCTCTGCCGCCCCTGCCGCCGCCAATTCTTTAGCCAGATCACTGGTCGAAGCTGTCATGTGGCTGAAAACGATGTTTTGTCCAACCCATCTGGTCTGCAATTCCTCCTGAAGTTTGCTCGGGTTCATTTCCACACCCCCTCAAGGACGGCCCCAGTAGCCTAGAGAGGCATTCGGGATCATGTTTGCATGTCTTGCGAGCGTTGAGAGTTACCGCATTACGAGTTCTAACAGCACGCCCTTGGTACTCTTCGGATGTACAAACGCAATCTTCTTTCCTTCAGCCCCATCCTTAGGCTTCTCATCGATCAACGTTACGCCCTTTCCCTTAAGCTCTGCTAGATTAGCTTCTATATCATCTACTTCTACGGCGAAATGATGAATGCCCTCGCCGTGACTTTCTATGAACTTGGCTATCGTGCTTTCTTCCCCTAGCGGTTCTAAGAGCTCAATCTGTGTTTCGCCCCCCAGAGACACAAGGGCCACCCTAACTTTTCTCTCAGCCAGAACGTGAATGCCCTCAAGCTTGAAACCCAAGACATCCCTGTAAACATGAATTGCATCATCAAGGTTTTTCACAGCTATACCTACGTGATCCATTTGGACAAACACTACATCTTCTCCTCCACGAGAATATTTAGTGGCATTGCAAGATTGTTATAAAAAAGTTTCGAAGCTTTCGCGCGCACCTTAAAGCAACGGTAAAGTTCAAAAATACTTCTCGTAATGATAGCCAACTCATCCTTCACTTGCGCCAGTTAGGCTTATGAAGTTGTTCAGAATTCGGCTTCCGTATTCGGTGTCATTTACTTCAGGATGAAACTGGACGCCATATAACGGCTTTTCCGCGTGTTTCATGGCTTGAATCTTGCAGTTCTCAGACATTGCAAGAATTGCAAAGTTCGGTACTTCTTTCACTTCGTCATTATGCGATTCCCAAACCATAAACTCCTTCGGTAACCCTCTGAACAAGTCGTCCTCTACGACAACTTTCAGTCTTGACAGGCCATATTCTGGAATCTCAGATGGACCTGCCTTTCCACCATAATGAATAGCCATCAGTTGCATGCCAACGCATTCACCAAGAATAGGACCGTCGAATCTGTCGAAGTATTCTATGCAGTTGCCAAGCCTTGGTGACTCCCAAGCCACTCGGGGTGCTCCCCCGCTCAATATTAACGCGTCAGCGTCGATCTGGTCAACAGGCGTTATGTTTGCAATAATCTTCGATTCATGTCCGAGATCTCTCACCACTCGCCAGATTCTATGAGTCCATTGGCCGCCATTGTCAATCACATAAACCTTCTTTTGTCTACTCATATTCGATCGTTCCAGGCGGCTTATTTGTTATATCGAACACGACTCGGCTTACACTGTCCTTGAGAGTGTTCGTGATTCGAATTGAGATCGCCTCTAATACTTCATGTGGGATCTTCGAGTAAGAGGCACTCATACCATCTAAGCTTTCAACGGACCGAACCACAACTACGCGTCCGTAAGCTCTCACGTCACCGTGAACACCGACGGCTTTACAGGGGAGTAGAACAGCGAAATACTGCCAAGGAAGACTCATCTTTCTGTTTACCGCTGCCTTTTCGAGTTCCTCTTCAACGATGGCGCATGCTTCCCGAACTATCATTGTATTCTCCGGGGTAGCTTCGCCAATTATTCTTACTGCTAAACCCGGACCAGGAAACGGTTGCCGCTCATAAAGCTCCGCTCGCAAACCCAACGCCCGTCCGACCATTCGAACTTCGTCCTTGTAAAGATCACGAAGCGGCTCGACGATTGTAATGTCGATTTTTTCGGGCAAGCCTCCCACGTTATGATGAGATTTGATTCTATCCCTCAGCCCGCCCCCGCTCTCAATCCAGTCTGGCGCGATAGTTCCCTGTACAAACCATTTTGCATTCTCTTTCCGCGCGACTTCCTCAAAAATTCTAATGAACAGCTCACCGATTATCTTGCGTTTCTGTTCAGGATCAACTACTCCTACGAGTTTCTGGTAGAATCGTTCCTCGGCCTTGATGACAAGAACGTTCAATCCGAGTTTCTTGAGCATTTTTTCATTGTTCATTATTTCATTCTTTCTCATGTAACCTGTGTCGACCAGAACGCACACGAGATTTTCACCTAAAGCTTTATTTGTCAGCAATGCGGCCGTCGTCGAGTCGACGCCGCCGGAAACCCCGATTATGGCTTTGCCTCGTATCTTTTCTCTAAGGGTGCTGATGGATTCATCGATAAACCCCTGGGCGTCGAACATAAGTTTTCACAACCTAGTGAGGCAATTTGAAATATAAAAATCTTGTAAAATCACCTAGAAAATTACGCTTTCTTCATGGCAAGAGACATAATTATCGTGTTTGAGGTTGGAAAAACTATAAAACATGGTCAAAGCCTAAGGTAGTCTTCAAAACAGGTGAAATTATGGAAAAGCGTTCTCACGACTTGGTCATAATTGGGTCTGGTCTTGCAGGGTTAAGGGCCGCCGTTGCTGCGGCTGAAATCAGCAACAAACTTGACATAGCAGTACTTTCCAAACATCATCCTCTGCGGTCACATTCTGTGTGCGCTCAGGGTGGAACAGGCGCGGTGATGAATGAGAAAGACTCGTTTGAATCGCATGCCTACGATACAGTTAAAGGCGCGGACTTTCTTGCAGATCAGGATGTCGTCGAATTCTTCGTTCAACGGGCACCCAGAGAGATAGTTCTCACTGAGCATTGGGGATGCCCATGGAGCAGGACGGCGCAGGGTAAAATAGACCAGCGCCCGTTTGGTGGACACAGTTTCGCGAGAGCATGTTTCGCCGCTGACATGACAGGTTTCCATGAAATGCACGCGATCTACGGTAAAGCTGTCACGTACGGCAACGTGAAATTCTACGACGAATGGTTTGCAACGTCGATCATAACTGAAGACAATGCTGCAGTGGGATTAGCGGGAATAGATATGAGGAGCGGAGAAATGCAGGCTATCCGTGCGAAGTCAATCATAATCGCGACGGGAGGCCACGAGCGCATCTATGATTTCACGACTTTTTCGCATTCAACAACCGGTGACGGGATGGCTATGGCCTACAGGGCCGGAGCACCGTTGGAAGACATGGAATTCGTCCAGTTCCACCCTACTGGCTTAGTGCCTTCAGGCGTGCTCATCACTGAAGGAGCCAGGGGTGAAGGAGGATACCTGATTAACGCCAAAGGCGAACGTTTCCTGAAGAAATATGCGCCTGAGAAGATGGAGCTGGCTCCGAGGGATGTTGTCTCCAGAGCAGAACAAACTGAGATTAACGAAGGCCGAGGCTTGGCCGGACCTTACGGGCCATATATCGCTCTGGATCTTAGACACTTAGGTGAAGCAAAGATAAATGAGAGACTCCCTCTCATTCGGGATGTTGCTATAAAACTCGGCGGCGTAGATCCAGTTAAAGAAGTTATACCGATCAGGCCAGCTGCGCATTATTCAATGGGAGGTATCAAGGCTAACATCAAAGCTGAAACTCCAATCGCAGGCTTGTACGCAGCCGGCGAATGCTCATGCATCAGCATACATGGTGCAAATAGGCTTGGTACGAACTCGACGGCAGATTGCCTAGTTTTCGGCGCAGTTGCCGGTGAGGAAGCTGCGAAACACGCGTTGACAATGAATCTGCGGGAGATTTCCGAAGAGAAGCTATTAGCCGAGGAGAAGAGGATATCTGGTCTGGTTAGAAAAGAAGGTACTGAAAGAGTTTCTGTCTTGAGAGAAGAAATGAGACGTGTTATGGGCGAGAAGGTTTGGATATATCGAAAAGGGGATCAACTTGAAATTGCGCTCAAGGAAATCAGAGCTCTTAAGGCAAGGTTCAAGAACGTGAAACTCGAGGATAAAGGTCTACCTTTCAACACTGGACTGTTCAACTTGTTGCAGCTTGACTTCATGTTGGAAGTCGCTGAGGTTACAGTTGCCAGTGCGCTCCCAAGAACGGAATCAAGAGGGGCACATTCAAGGGTTGACTTTCCGAAACGCGACGATCAGAACTGGCTAAAACACACGTTGGCTTACTTTACCAAGGACGGTCCAAGGCTGGAATACGCACCAGTGACTATTGCAAAGTGGCCCCCTGTGGCCAGAACCTACTAGGAGGATGGATGCCGTGAGCACCAAAGTTGAGAAAATGGTCGAGTTCAAAATAACCCGGTTTAACCCTGATAACAGAAAGAGCTACATTTCTACGTTCAAGGTTCCGATCCGTAAAGGAACGACGATCCTCGATTCCCTATTATACATCAAGGATAATCTTGACGAGACGCTGACGTTCAGACACTCGTGCAGAATGGGAATCTGCGGAAGCTGTGCCGTCAACATAAATGGTCAACCCATGCTGGCCTGCTACACTCAAGTTCTGCAACTCAACGCCGACTCACTTACAATCGAACCCATCGCGAACCTTCCTGTAATAAAAGACCTAGTTGTAGACATCCAACCCTTCTTTGAACAATACAAGAAAACCACGAATATCCTGATAAAACCCGAACAGGAATTCAAGAAGACTGATCAATTCGTTCAGTCACCAGCTGAACTTAAAAAGTTCTGGGATCTGACACTCTGTATAAAATGTTCGATCTGCTACTCCGCCTGCCCAGCTGCCATTGATGAAAAGTTTCTAGGCCCCGAGAGCTTAACGGCCAATTACAGGTTCGTCGCAGACTCAAGAGATCAGGGGTGTCCAGGACGCCTGAAACCGATGGCCGACAACATTTGGCTATGCACACAGTGCAATTCTTGCACGCTGTTCTGTCCGAAGCTCGTCGGCTGCGCGAACGCCATCGTCGATGACCATAGCTTGCTTGTCGAGGCTGGAGCCCTCCCTAAAACTGTCATTGACGTTTTAGAAAGGGTCTATAAATACCATAACCCTATGGGAACACATCAAAGCAAACGCATGGACTGGGCTAGGGACCTGACCGTTAAAGCTTATCCTGCCGCAACGAAGGCTGACGTGCTGTTCTTCGTCTGTTGTTCAGACGTCTATGATCTGAGAAACCAGGAGGTGGCAAGGGCGATGGTGCAAATGTTCAATAAGCTGGGCACTGACTTCGCCACACTTGGAGCCGAGGAATGGTGCTGCGGAGATCATATGCTGCGTCTAGGCGAAAAAGGCCTTTTTGAAGAACTTGCGAAGCACAATATTGAAATGTTCAAGAAATTTAATTCGAACAAAATCGTTACGCTCTCACCGCACTGTTACAATACGTTCAAAAATGACAAGCCATACGCTGACGAGAAATTTAACGTTCAACATTACACGCAGTATTTAGCCGACGCTGTGAAACAAGGCCGAATCAAACCAACGAAACCCGTGGAAAGAAAAGTAGCCTACCACGATCCGTGCTTTCTAGGCAAGCGAAACGAGGTCTATGACGCGCCGAGACAGGTCTTGCAGGCTATACCTGGCCTGCAAATCGTGGAAATGAAGAGGACGAGGCAGAGCAGCTTCTGTTGCGGCGGAGGCGCAGGGCGAGTCTGGACGGAAGATGCTCAGCCTGAGAAGAGGCCCTGCGTGAGCAGGGTAAAAGAAGCCTTGGCTCTCGGCGTTGACACGATA
>DASPTR010000169.1:0-8839 GCA_035623315.1 Candidatus Acidiferrum sp.
CAATCTCCGTAATGGTAAACACGTTCGGCACTGGAAAGATACCTGACGAGAAAATTCTGGAGTTAGTGAAAAAGAGCTTTGACATGAGGCCGAGAGCCATCATAGACCATTTGAAACTGCTTAGGCCAATATACAAGAAGACCTCTGTGTTCGGGCATTTCGGAAGAAACGA
Organism: Candidatus Acidiferrum sp.; assembly: GCA_035623315.1. GTDB lineage: Archaea > Thermoproteota > Bathyarchaeia > Bathyarchaeales > Bathycorpusculaceae > DASPTR01. The sequence continues at coordinate 173 of DASPTR010000169.1, forward strand.
CCCAGATTTCACATGGGAGAAAACCGACAAAGTAGATATCCTCAAAACAGACGCTCGAATCGCTAGCACCGAAACATGAACGAAAAGAAAAATACGAGCTAACAACAAATTTATGAGACAAAAAGGGCTTACCTAACGATTTCGTTTTCAAATATCTCCGTGACAAGTTCCCCGATTGCGGGGGCGCTCGTTAGGCCCGGTGACTCTATGCCGACTAGGTTTATGAATCCTGGGAGACCCTTGTCCGCTTCGTTTCTTATCACAAAATCTCTGAATCCGTCCCCTGGCCCCTGAAGCTTAGGTCTCACTCCGGCGAAATCAGCTATCAACTGATAGTCCTTAACGCCTGGCAAGTATCTTTCAGCCCCTTGTCTGAACTCCTTCTCAGCTGACCCGACCACATAATCAATGTTATCCACGTAGTAGGCGTTGGGTCCCAGCCTGACAGCGCCAGCCAAATCAGGAGTTAAGTGAATGCCCAAACCCGGGCCCTCAGGGATTGGGTAAACCAGCATTTTAACAGGAGGCTTTCCAACGGTTCGGAAATAGTCTCCTTTGCAGGGATACTGCCTGTATTTGTACTTGTCCAAGTCTATTCCGACCATCTGTGCTATCCTATCGGCGTAGAGACCTGCACAGTTTATGATTGTCTTCGCTTTGATCGTAAAACCTTCGCCTTGGCTCATTCCGCCTATTTCATAAAGGTCTCCCACTTTTCCCAGCGAAACAACTTCAGTGTTTGTGGACAGAACCGCCCCGTTCCTGACTGTTTCAGCATGATAATGAGCAAGCAGCTCGTCGGGTTCGATGATCCCAGTTGAAGGCGAAAAAAGAGCCTGCTCAACCTCAACTCCAGGTTCCAGCTTCTTGACAGCCTCGCCGTCTAAGAATCTCAATCCTTCAACGCCGTTGTCCAAGCCCTGTTTCATCAGCTTCTCCAATGAAGTTATTTCTTCATCCGTGATAGCAACCGTTAATTTTCCCAACTTTTTGTACGGAAGCCCATATTTTTCACACATCTCATAGACCATAGGGTTTGCTTTCACGCATAACTTAGCCTTAAGGGAACCCTTTGGATAATGTATACCAGAATGCACGACGCTGCTGTTGTGTGTGCTCGTTTCCTGTCCATATTTGGCATTTTTCTCAAGAATCAGGACGCCCGAAGCTTTCTCAGAGATCTTCGCTGCGACGGCTAACCCCACGATGCCTGCCCCGATTACGACAATGTTCGTCTCTTCCACATGCAACCCTCACGTCTAGACTGTAATTCCTGATCATGCAAATCGATCTTTACTATAAGAGACTTACGCCCCCATGCCAAATTGCATAACGAGGGAACCTATTTCATTAGAGTTCAAAAGACGATTCGGCCCACCTAGCACTAGAGTTCCAAGCAAAATATCCGCTCATTCTTTCCACCGCTGCCTTCCTTTCATCCTCATCAAGAACCTTTTCTTTCTCGCAAGTTTTGCTCTTTTCATTCCCGTTCAATCCCTATTCCGTTTGAGTCTGCAAGATTACTTTAAGGCTTGTCTTCTTCTCTGACATGACGTTGAATCCGCCCCAAACCCTAAAAAGCAAACATGACATAGACTCTGCAAGAGAGGTGATTTGGATGCCTATGGCATACATTTTGATAAGCACGGAAGAGTTCGATTCACAATTGATGAATTCGCTGAGAAAGATCAAGGGTGTTGAAGAAGCCTATCCGCTCTATGGTGTTTACGACATAATTGCGAAGACAAGAGCCGACACTATGGATGGTATCAAGGAAATACACAACAAAATTCGGAGACTAGGGAAAATCAAACAGACACTTACAATGATCGCCCACGAGGAATAGAAAGTCGAAGTGTCAGAGCTCGCCTAACGTCAACTCATGAAAGCAAAAACGAGCCTCAGATTTGACCTCTATTATTCTACGTTTTGAATAATTATCCAAATCCGATTTATCACCGTGAAGAAAAATTCATATTATTGTCCTGCGTTAGGAATTGACCTTTCCCCTCAAATACTCTCTCTGAATCGCCACAGTGACAAAATCGTTAAATCACTAGGCCATAAGATATGTCTTATTAGGAAAGGCGGAAAAAATGAAGAAAGTTAAACGGCTTTTTACGGTGCTTCTAGCTGTTTGCTTCGTTGGCTATGCAACTCTGCAGATTTGCGACGTAGAAGCGGCAACTACACGCAACTTCACTCTATATGGCTCTATCAGTAGCCCGGCTGGGTGGGGTTTCACTTCTGGAAACATTACAAGCCCTGGTCCACTGATTGAAGTTGAACAGGGTGACACTGTCAATCTGACTTTGATAAGCAAAGATGGCTTCACCCACAGGTTTTGGCTCAGCTACACTAACAGTTCATCGCCCCAAACAGGCGATCCACAGTCTCCAGATTTCTCCAATGCCCCCGTGGACTACAGTTTTATCGTCACCAACACCGTTGGAACATACAGATACGAATGTGCCATTCACGACTCAACCATGTACGGATACCTCAAAGTAGTTCCAACAGGCACGATCCCCGAATTTCAGCCTCCGATTATGCTAGCAATGTTCTTTGCAGGCACCATGATTACTCTTCTTATCCACAAGAAAAGAAAGAAAATCGACAATTAATCACCCTTCTTCTTTTTTCAAACCAAGCTTCGATGCGCCTAAACAAGTTTTCATAAGGGCAAAAAAGTGGACTCTACCGTTCGAATCTCAGACTTGACGTTCCTTTTGAGAGTCTTCAAATAATTGCGGGATGCATTTGACATGCGGCTTTACGGTGTCTCTATCATGTCTGCTGACTGGATAGTGGATTATCGTCTCAGAAGCAGGTCGCTGAATTCATTGTGTATTCGGTAGAAATACTGTGAAGAACCCAGTCTACTTTCTAATGTAACTCTTTACGTGAACCGTCTTGTTTTTTCGGCCTGGTTTGGCTCGGTTGTATCCATGTACTTTCATTTTCTCACTGGACTCAATAACAGGAAGCTGAGACTAAAAAAGAATTATGAATTTATAATCAATAGCTGAACTCGCGTATTTCTTCGTTTTGATTGTCGATTTAAGAGCGGTCTCTGACGCAAACAATCATCACATGCGCCAGTTTAATACGTTCTTTACCTTTGCTCGTTGTTCCTCTGTTTTTCCAGTATAGAAAGCGGATGCTCAGGAATGCCGGCGGAATCTTCATAATCTTCTATCCTGATTTTAGGGTTCGTGGGGATCGTAATGATAAATTTCGAGCCTTTTCCGACAGTGCTTTCCGCTGAGATCGTGCCGCCGTGAGCTTCTACTATGCGTTTGCAGATGGGCAATCCGAGGCCCATACCCTTGGCTTTGGTCGTAAAAAGAGGAGACCAGAGTTTTCTCATAATCTCTTTCGGCATTCCAACTCCTGTGTCGGAAACACTGATCGCCACGCCTTCTTTCACTTCTATGCAGTCAACCGCGACTGTTCCACCGTCGGGCAAAGCATCGACAGCGTTTTCCACCAGTTTGACAAAAACTGTCTTCATTTTTTCGTGATCACACTTGATCTTCGGTGTTCCATGAGTCTGGTCCAATATGTTGACGTTACTCGGAACCTTCACGTTGGGCAAGACTTCATTCAGGATGGATCCTGTTTCGGTCTCGGAAATATTAAGCTTCATCTCCTCTGCGTATTTCAAGAGGTCAGAAATGATCTTGTCAGAGTGAGCGATTGACCTCTCAATCGTTTCAACCATTTCTTTTTCTCTCGCGTTCATTTTCGCTTCCAACTTCGTCTTCAAATAGTAAGTAGCGCCGCTGATTCCTGTCAACGGATTTCGCAAATCGTGTCCTACCATTGCCGCAATCTGTCCCGTGGCTGCAAGATGTTCTGCTTTCCGCAACTGTATTGTCTTGTCCTTGATTTCAGACAACATCCCATTGATCGATTGCGCCAAGACCGAAAGCTCGTCGTTTCCTTCAATAGACACCCGTGCCTTGAGATCCCTATCTTTTCCAACTTGCCGAACATCGCGAGTAAGCTTGACCACCCTGTGCAGAACTGTAGTTTCCATAAGGACTAGAATTGCAACCACAAAAACTGCGGCCAGACCAATCAGTGCCATTGTGAAGTAGTTCATGATGTTCAAGCCTTGAATGTAAGTGTCTCTGAACATGAGAACCCTAGAGATCAGGATTGGTTCCCCATACAGATCCTCCACATAGACGTATCCGGCAACGAAATCTGCGTTCAACGGTCGAACAACGATGGTTTGATTGTCAGAGAGAGACGTATTTGCCGCTTGAAAGTCTGCAGGCATGTCAGGGTCAGTGATCGGCCGCACATCGAGGGACAAGTGGGTTGATGCAGCTAATTGATCGATTTCGTCCGAGTCCAAATAGCGTCCCATAATAATTGCCCCTCGAACAGGGCCCTCATGTTCGCTTGTTAAAATGGGCGCCGAAGCTATCAGCATTGGGCCCTCGGGGAGAAGAACGATTCCAGATACTCCGCTCCAAGTGTTGCTGAAGTTCCAAAGAATCTCATGAGAAGAAACCTCTTCAATCACGCTTTGAGGAACAGGCATTTCGGTCGCGTTTTGATTGTCGAAGGCCTTACCGTAGACTATTTGACCAGATGAGTTGACGAAAAGTATGAGATTGAGCCTTTTACTAGCAAAAGTCGGATCAGCAAGGTTAGCATTGATGTATTGGCTATTTTGGTTCGTGATGAAATCATAAGTTTGGTCCCATGCCGCAAAATCTATGGTCTTGCTGTTCAAATCAGAGATATCCGCAGACAGAGAACCTAGAAACCGATCGACGTTGTCATGAACACTGGACGCTTCAAGTCTCTCGAAACTGTTCAGCAACACAGAATGGAAGGAAACGTACACTGTCAACAATAGAGTGATAGCTAGGATGCCAATTGCAATCGAAGTTCTCTTACGCATTCCCACTGTCTAACCTGCTGTTTGCTGGTCTATTCAACCTGTGACGGACATGTTCAAGAGTTGAACCAATTAACTAGTCTAACTACCAAAACCATAGATAAGTCACTTATGAATGATTACTCCTAATCCCTGAACCGTTTGAAAAACGTAACGACGAACCAAACGATCAGGAAAATTGAGTTCTGAACCTAAATCATCCGCATATTCGAAAACTACTCGACTTTCCTTTAGGGCAAGGATCTGAGCAACACGTTGATAATACTCCTCGCAGTGGCTTCAACTTCGGGCGTTAGCCCTTCTCCGAAATCAGCATTCTTAGGCTCGACCAAGAGCAAGCCTATTTTTGCTTTTCCTGCTTTTCTGATTAACTCGCAAAATATCCGCAACGGAAGCGCATGTGTTGAGAACGCAGGAGAATCCTTAAGTTGCTCCGTATACATGAGCCTCGATTCCCCTGCTTTAAGTCCTAGAATTGCTGCATCTATCAAGAGGACATGAGTTGGATCGAAATCTAAAATCGTTTGAATAGAGCCTTCCGGAACAGTCTCGCATTCAACCAAGAAAACATTCTTGGAAACCTTTCCCTCCAAACCCTGAATCACCCTGACTCCTACAAAATCGTCTGATCGTATGGGGTTTCCAATCCCCACGACGACTACCTTCTCAGCTTTAGAGAGCCACTGTTTAAGATTCTTGCTAATATTATGTTCTTGATGCGTCACTTAAAACCGCCGGGAGAAGAGCGGCAAGAAGAAGAGAAATGGCGAGTTTCTATCGTTGAACCGTCTTGATCAGCTGCTTTTTGTCGTCGTATATGTTTACTGTGAACGGCATCTGTCCGACCGCGTAATGCGTGGCGCATCCGAAGCACGGGTCGTAAGCTCTGAAGGCCATTTCAACCATGTTAAGCAGTCCTTGATCGACCTTGCCGCCGTGGATCACTCCTTTGGCAGCATCTCGGATCGACATGCAAATTGCAGGATAATTGTTGGTCGTTGCCACGATAAGGTTGACGTCCTTCACGAGCGCATCCTTGTCCAACACGTAATGGTGGAATAGAGTTCCCCTAGCGGCTTCGACGACTCCGACGCCCTCGCTCGGTTCGCCTGGCTTGTTCCTCACGTCCGTGCTCGTTATCTCCGGATCTCGGCTCAGCTCAATTGCTCTTTCCGTCGCATACAGCAACTCGATCAGTCGTGCCCAGTGGAAGGCCAACGTGCCGTGAACAGGTTTGCCTCCGAGCGTCTTGTACATCTGCTCGTACTCCGCCTGCGCAAGCGGCGTGGCCATGCCGTGTGAAGCGTTAAGCCTTGCAAGTGGACCGACGCGGTATACGCCGCTGTCTTTTCCGTAGACCATGCCTTTCCAGCCGACTTTCTTCAAGTACGGAAACTTTGCATAGGTCCATTCTTCCACGTGTTCCCCAACGTGCTCAAGATAGTCCTTGGGCTCAAACTTCAGAAACTCTTTCCCGTCGGGATCGACGACTCTGATTTGGCCATCGTAAAAGTTTACCTTGTCGTTCTTGTCAACCAGACCCATATAGTAAGTCTTCATCGTGTAAGCGTCGCTCTTGATGAGGTCCACGTATTTGCTGTTGCCCAAAACGATGTTGTGGAACAGTTTCAACGAGAGCTTTGCAAACTCAAGCGAAGAAGCAGCCATCCTCTCGATTTCTTTTCTGTTTTCCTCGCTTAGAGGTTTTGATATTCCGCCAGGCAGGCCGCAGACGGGATGCGTGGCTTTTCCGCCTAGAATCGCAGTTATCTGCTGCCCATACGCTCTGTGCTTTATGACTTCTTTTGCAATGTCCATCCCGGCTTTTTCGATTACCCCTAGAATGTTTCTTTTTTCAGGCGGAGCATCTGGCCCAACGATGAAGTCTGGGCCTCCTAGAAAGTAGAAGTGCAGAATGTGATCGTAAATAACGTATCCTGCGTACATGAGTTCTCTGAGCTTCTTTGCCGTTGCTGGCGGTTCAACGTTGAAGGCCGCGTCTAATGCTTTTACCGCGGCAAAATGATGGGCAACTGGGCAGACTCCGCATATTCTCGTCGTAAGTATGGGCATCAGTTCGGCTCTGCGTCCGATGCAGAACTTTTCGAAGCCTCTGAGCTCAGGAATCTTCAGGTAGGCGTTTTCGACTTCGCCTGCGTCGTCCAGGAATATTGAGACGTTTCCGTGGCCTTCAAGCCTCGTGATCGGGTCTATGATTACTTCTTTCATTCTTTCATCACCTTTCTTCTCAGGAGCGACGATGGTAAAGAGTACATGTAGAACGTGCCGACCGGGTCTTTGATTTGGCCCATCAGCTTCTCAACATCCTCCTCAGTGTAGTGGTCCTGCTCATTTTCTAAGCCCAGTATCGAGGCTATGGCACTCATCATTGCTGCACCCTGCTCAGGCGAGTTGGGACATGGACCGCCGCATCCTGTGCATGGCATGTCAACCGTCAAGCATTGGGCGCCGCATCCACTGCGAGTTGCTGGTCCCATGCAGATTATTCCCTGCTCGAGCAGGCATCTCTCAGGCTCAGGAACTTTCTCGTGAACGCGGTATATCTTCGAGATTTTCTTGTTCTCTTTCTTTCTTGGGCATTCGTCGCAAACAGACTTTAAGGGAGCAAGCACCGAGCCTTTTGGTGGAAGCTCACCCTTCGCTATTGCGTCGACAGCGTTCAGTATCAGCTTCACCGGAGGCGGACAACCGGGCAGGTAGTAGTCAACTTTCACGGTCTGATCCAGAGTCTTGACCGTGTCGTAAAATTCGGGAAGCTTCAAAGTTCCCTCTTTCACTTCGGTCTTTGTCTGCGGTACGACTCCTTGAACGTTTGAGACGGATTTGCTCTCACGATAAACCTTGCTGAAGATCTCCTTTCGGTCATGAAGATTCGCCAAGCCAGGTATGCATCCTTCTTGTGCGCATGATCCGAAAGCAACGAGGGTCTTTGCCTTTTTCCTCAGAAGCTTGGCCATGTGTTCTTGCTCTTCGCTTCTTATGGATCCGTTGAAGAGGCATACGTCGATGTAGTTGTCGGGCATGTTTTCCACGTCTTTGTATTTGACGTCCATTGCTACGGGCCAGAACACTATGTCCGCAATGTTTGCGACATCTAGGATTTTCTCGTTGATGTCCAACATCGCAATTTCGCATCCTCCGCAGCTTGCGGCCCAGTAGAGGGCTAGTTTCAGCTTTTCCTTTGGCGTACTATTTTCCTCCATCACAGACCTTGTTCATTATTCTTGAAACATCAACCTTGAGTTCATTAAACGCGAGCTCTTCAGGCTTCATTCCCATGGCCAGACCGAGCAGTTGCGGATAATGTAAAATGGGAATGCCGTAAACTTCGTTGAACATTTTCTCAATCCGCAGCTCGTTGGTGTCGTACATTATGTGGCAGAACGGGCACACCGTGATCATGGCTTCTGCGTCGACCATTTTTAGGTGATTAAGTTTGTCTCTGGCAAGCGATAGGGCAACCTTGTCGCTTACACCGACACTTGGAGCTCCGCAGCATTCAGTCTCATCCATATAATCCAAGCATGTCGCTCCTGTCGCTTCAATCAGCGCCTTAAGCACTTTAGGATCTTCAGGATCATCAAACCCGACGTACTCCTTAGGCCTAAGAATGTGGCAGCCGTTGTGTTCTGCAACTTTAAGCATTGTGAGGGGCCTGGAAACTGAATTCTTGATTCTCTTCAGCCCAATGTCCTCAATCAAGACTTGCATGAAATGCTTTGCGTCGG
>DASPTR010000170.1:0-3656 GCA_035623315.1 Candidatus Acidiferrum sp.
TTCACCCTTGTCGATTTGTTGAATGCTTGTGATTCTCCCAGCTTTGAAGGCTACTTGGATCGTGAAGGAGCGAAAGTTGAAGTTGATGACTTCTGTCAGTCTATCGTACATGGAGTTGGCAAGTCGACGTTCGAACAGCGGCTTCAGTTTTCGAAAGATTCTGACGTAATCCGTAATGCGTATTTGCCAAGCGTATGTTGGAACGCGTCTTACTCCGCCCAGAGACATTAGGAACTCGGTAAAAGGTTCTGCGTAGCTGATATTTGCGGAAAGAGTTTCCAATCTGTGGCGATTGCCATAGTCCTTGAGGAACGACAGTACTGCTTGAGCGGCGAGTTGGTCGACTTCCGTTATTTCTGTTAGAATCAGTTCTTTCTCATTTGGAATCTTCCTCACTCTGAAGTATGCAGTCATCTTTGTCTGCTCTTCTACCGCGTAGCATTCGAACGGCTCGGGATCCGAAGCGATACTGGTCTTCTGCTGCAGTTCCCACACGATCTCATCGCGTATGCTATGAACGTAGTATCTCTTCTGGGATCGTTCAAGCAACACTCTTGCTTTGGATAAGTCTCTTTCAGTGAAAGGCCGGATGGTGATCTTGGGTTTCCATTCAGGTATCTGATCAAGCCTAATTCTTGTTTCTTCAAGAAGCGGAATGGCATATTCGTATTCGAACTGTCTGTAGAAGCATGGTATTCCTTCAATCACGGCAATGTCATACAGCTGGTTTTTGATATCTTTGTGAAACTCTTCGACGAGTTTTCGGATTAGTCCTTGTCGTCGATATTCAGGGAGGGTGCCGACGAATCCCATCTCAGCGACTTTCAGCTTTACTCCGCCGATGCTCCATTTGAGGGGGATGAGGTTGAGGGTTGAGACCATTTTGTCCTTATCTTTGATGACGTAGAAGTTCTTGAGAGTCATTCTTGGATGGTTCTCGATGAGCCTTCTGGCGAGTTTTTTGACGCCAGGTTCGTCTCTCCAGATTTCTTGTACCAGATCGAGATAATGTTCTACATCTTCGTCAGTCTCAAGGTGTTGCGGCTTAAGGTTCTTGTTTTTCATATTGTCATTTTTCCTGATGAGGACATTGTATAAGAAAGTATAGCGCGTGCTATTTAATGCGCAAGTGATAAGAACGTCGAACCTAATAACACTCTGTATATAAATTGACATGGGGAAAGGCTGCTTGGACTCTCTAGAGCGCGATCGCGTCCCGAGTCCTCGTCCAATTGCTGCACGAGAGGTTCCGCTAGTCGATAGAACCGAGGAGATGAACGTTCTGAAGGAGGCTGTCTACAATGCAGTTCACGGCGAAGGCGGCCTTGTTTTTGTTTATGGTGAGGCTGGGATCGGTAAGACGCGATTGCTCAGAGAAGTGGGCGCGTATGCACGCTCACGTGGAGTTCAAGTTCTGTACGGCAGATGCCCCGCGCTGTTCAGGATGGACGGCGTTCCCCCTTATGTTCTGTGGAAGGAGGTTATCAAAGACTATTCAGGAGATTGCACTCCTGAGCAATTGAATAGAGTGATTGGCTTTTATCCTGCTGAGGTCGCCAAGCTAGTTCCTGAGCTCAGTCAGAAGCTTAGAGCGTTTCCGCAATCTTTTCCGATTAGCCCTGAACAGGAACAGAACAGACTGTTTGAGGCGGTATCACAGTTTATCATCAACATCTCCCAAGAGACTCCCTTGCTCGTGGTTCTCGACGATTTACAGTGGACAGATCCGTCCTCGCTTTTGTTAATGCACTATTTGGCTCGCGGTGTGCAGAAAACGCCCTTGCTTCTTTTAGGAGCCTATCGCAGTACTGACATTGATGCAAAGCATCCATTGACTCCAGTCTTGGCTGAGTTGAGGAGAGAGCGCTTGCCTCAGTCAGTTTTCTTGAAGCGTATGTCTATAGACGATATTTCGGAGATGATCAAGCAGATATTGGAGCAAGACGATGTTCCAACAGAATTCCTCAAGATGATCTATGAGAAAACAAGAGGCAACCCATTCTTCGTCGAGGAAGTCGTAGAATCGCTAAAGGAAGAAGAAATAATCTACAGAGAAGAGGGCAGGTGGAAGTTTAGAGAGTTTTCAACGATTGAGTTTCCCGAGAGCGTCAAGAATATTCTGAAGACGAGACTTAGTCGGCTGGATGATGACTGCCAGAACGTTCTGACAATGGCTTCCCTCATCGGAAACGATTTTACTTTGGAAGCGATGTGCGCAGTCACTGATATCGGAAAGAGCGAGCTGCTCAAATTGATGGATAAGCTGTTTAAGACCGGTTTGATTAAAGAACGGGTTGTTCGTGGAGAAGGAATTTGTTCGTTTGCTGACATATTGGTTAGAGATGTTGTTTATGAAGAAATCAGTCCTTTAACTCGAAAGGAGCTTCACGGAATCGTAGGACGCGCCTTAGAGACAGCTTATGCCCAAACGATTGATGAGCATCTTGGAGAACTCGCTTCTCACTTTCTTGAGAGCGGAGACAAAGAGAAGGCACTTGACTACTTCTTTAAGGCAGGCGAAAAAGCTCAGAAGATCTATGCCAATGCTGAGGCGATTTCGTATTTCCAGTCAGCGCTTAGGCTTCTTGACGATAAGGAAGGTGAGTATCGAGAGAAGGCCCGTGTTCTTGAGACACTCGGAGACATCAAAAGGATCGTTGGAGAATATGACAACTGCATCAAGCGCTGGAATGAGGCATTGTCACTTTGGAAGCAACTCGATGAAAAGGGAAAGGTTGCGATACTGCACCGCAAGATGGCGGCGATTCTTTGGCAGGATCTCGGTAGAACGGATGAGGCTCAGAAGAGTTTCGAAAACGCTTTGAAGATTTTGGAAGCCGAGCCTGAAAGTTCAGAGTTAGCCACCGTCTATGCTGCAAGAGCAAGGATGTCATATTTTACTGAGGATGTAACAAAGTCTCGTTCTTGGGCGGAAAAGTCTCTTGAACTCGGGAAAAGACTAAACGCTTTTGAAGCCATTGCAATCGCGTATGACGCCTCAGGCTTAGCGTTCGGGGCTTCTGGAGATGTAAAAGAAGCCGTTGAATGCAATGAAAAAGCTTTGAAAATCGCTGTCGACAAAGGCTATGTGGAGATAGCGCTGCGTGCTTACAACAACCTTGCAAGCGCGCTTCCGGTGGAAGAAAACGAACGAAGACTAGATTGTCTTGAGAAAGGACTGGAACTGGCAAAAAAAGCAGGCGATATTAGGAACATAGCGTGGCTTGAAGGTCAGTTAGCATGGTACTATGGCATGATGGGAAATATGGACAAGGCACTTGCCCTAGCAGAGGAATATGACGCATTAAGCAGGAAAATAGGTAATTTATTTAATCTTCAAAATTCCACGAATATTCTCGGGGTATTCCATCATATTTTGGGAGATTGGAACAAGGGCGAACAGTACGCAAAAGAATCGTTAAGCATATCCCAAAAAATAAATAACACCCAATCAATCACGAACAGCTATGGATTTCTTGGATGGTCCTATTATGACAGAGGCGAATATGCCAAGGCCAAAGAATGTTTTGACAGGCAGACTGAAATCTATGAGAAGGCCGGACACAAAGCTGCTCAAATGATATATTATCTATGGATTACGAGGAATTCCATAGAACTTGGCGAAATTGACAAAGCAAGAACGCTGCTCGACGACA
>DASPTR010000171.1:0-4520 GCA_035623315.1 Candidatus Acidiferrum sp.
TGTCTGCAAAGATGGAGTAATATTGGCCTCGGACACTCGCATAAGCATGGGCTTCTTCGTGGCTCACAAGCGTGGGAAAAAAGTCTACAAGATTGATGATTATCTCGCTATGACCGTTGCTGGAATGGCGGCCGACGATCAGAGAGTCGTAGACATTCTGACCGCGGATGCTCAGTTGTTTAAGATAGCCAACGGCAGACCCATGTCCGTGAGTTCGGCTGCGAGATTTGTCGCAAATTTGCTGTTCTCAAACAGGTATGTACCGCTAGAAATTGAAGCCATCGTAGGTGGATTGGACGATTCAGGTCCTCATGTGTTCCGGTTGGATCCATTCGGCACTCTGATCGAGGAAAAATGCGTTTCGACAGGTGCAGGCTCGCCTGTGGCTTACGGTGTGCTTGATGACGAATATAGGGAAGACGTAGTAGTGGAAGAGATGCTTCCCGTGATAGTCAAGGCCATAGAGGCTGCGATGAAACGCAATTCTGCAACAGGGGACAACTTCAACATATCCATAATCGACAAGAAAGGCTATCGGGAATTGACTGAAAAAGAAAAGAAGAAGCTTTCAGCGAACCAGTGAAATTAACCTTCTGGCATAGAACCGTGGGTATCTAGGTCACGCAGAATGATATGCAGCCTATAATGAAAATCTATAAATACTCATCGAATGTAATTTGAGCTTACTCAAGGTGAAATTTGTTGCCGAAAAAGGTTTCCAGTGGAATTAACGGCTTGGACGAACTGATCGGTGGAGGTTTTCCAGAAGGGAGAGTCGTTCTTGTGGTCGGTGGTCCCGGCTCTGGCAAAACCATCATGTGTAGCCAATTCCTCTACAAAGGAATCCAAGAAAACAAAGAGAACGGGGTTTTCATCAGTCTGGACGAGAGCAAAAAACACTACTACTCTGAAATGAAGGGCTTCGGATGGGATTTCGAGAAAGCAGAAAGGGAAGGGAAATTTTTCTTCATAGATGCGACTCGAATGTCGCGAGTGGCCATGCTGAAGGAAGCCATTTACAAGGAAGAATCTGGTAGCCTTCGAGGCAAAGCACTGCCGGTGGACAAGCTCATCGGCGATATGCAAGCAAAGATCCAGGCAGTTAATGCGAAGAGAGTCGTTGTAGACACGTTGGCGGCACTCGTGTACCGCTTTCCTGATCCTATCGAAAGAAGGACTACCATCGTGGACATAATTGAATCCCTCTCAGATCTGGGAGTCACTAGCCTTGTAACAACTGAGCTCGGACACTTAGGCCTTGAGCGAAGCGCACTAGATGAAGAGTTTCTCGTGCATGGGGTCATAATGCTGCAGACTTTGTTTTCAGGAGGAACCACGACAAGAGCGATGCAAGTTGAGAAAATGAGGGAAGCCAAAGTTAACCCGAGCCTCGTGCCGTATTCAATAGACAAAAATGGAATAGAAGTCTTCCCAAACATGCCACTATTCGGTGAAAAATGAGAACCTCAAACTCCTTCAAATGTTCTTTTTGTCAATACATCATAGCTGAAAATCGAATTCCCCGTTTGATTTATCATTTTCATTCGAAACAACACTTTAAAGCCCAAAAAAGCATTTCAGAATTTCACTTACTACATGGTTCACATGCCCCTTCGAACAAGGCGTGAAAATACTCATTTTATTTCCTGCCGCCACACGGAAGCGTTAGAAAAACTCTCCATCTCATTGCTTGCACATTCCTTGCATTTAGAAACTCAAATAAGCCCTATCTGAGAGGATATCGAATAGGAAGAGGCGAGTCAGAATGCCAACACCTACGTTTGTTAAAAATGTCGTCAAAACCTGTCTTCACATAGGAAAAGAAGACAGGGTGATGATATCTGGCTGGCGTCACATGCTTGATCTTGCCGAAGCTTTCACGATTGAATGCAGAAGGGCTGGAGCGAAAACTATCACCGAGTTCGTGTCTGACGAGATATTCTACGACAACGTTCTAAACGCTCCCTTGGATTATTTAGGAAGCGTGAATCCATTCGATCTTTCTCTAGCTGACACGGCTACTGCCAACATATTCATTCCTGGACCAGAGGATCCTCGAAAACTGAAGGGCATATCACCTGAAAGACTTAGTACGATGTCCCATGCGGACAGACCCTTTTACGACAAGTTTCTCGAGAATAAGGTTCGCACGGCGCAAGTGATGTTAGGTTACGTCACGCACCAGCGAGCCAAAACATATGGGTTCGACTATGACACGTGGAAAGAAAATCTTGACTCTGCAATAGATGTGAAGTACGAGGACATGCAGAAACTCGCAAAGAAACTCGCAAAAAGCTTGGAAAGAGGAAGCGAAGTACACATTACAACTGCCAGTGGAACAGACCTTAGGCTCAATTTAGAGGGCAGACGTCCTCATGTTGATGATGGAATAATCGACAAAGAAGACATTGAAAATGGGGCGATCTTTACAAGCTTGCCTAGCGGCTCCGTACAAGTTGCACCCACAGAAACGAGCGCCCAAGGTCTCTTTGTCTCTAATGTTCCTGAGCCAATGTATGGCATTCTGGTCCATGATGCAACATGGAATTTTAAAGACGGAAGATTGTCGTCTTTCAAGGGCGGGAAAAACATCGCAGCAGCCACCGCACTTTGGGAAAGGGAAATTGGGGACAAGGACAGAATCGGATGGATTACTCTAGGATTGAACCCAAAAGCGAAAACCGGCTTCACACACAGCGAGATTGTGCTTGGAACGGTCACAGTCGGTATAGGTGACAACAGAGAATTGGATGGGAAAAACGATAGTGATTACGGCTGCAAGTTCACCGCGACAGAACCCACGGTAGTTCTCGACGGCGAGACTATTATCAAGAAAGGCAAGTTTATGATCTAGATCAGATTTTCCTCAAAAAAGGTGCCGATCGCTTGACTCGGATGGCTGATGACTAAATGGAGTCGCATGAAAAACAAAGCTTTGAACAAGATGAGCTAGGTAAAAAGCTCAATTTGGTAATGAAAAAGCTCGGCACCTTGGAGGACATGATGCTACTGGGAGAAAAGGTCCACGTGAAAACTCCTTCTGGACGGCCGCTGCCAAGAAAAACCAGCCGGGTGGGCGCCAACTTGCAGACGATACTGACCATTGAAAAAGGAGAATTGGAAGCTGGAGAGAATATAGAAGTAATTATTGAGTTGCTCAATGTTGGGAAAGCGCCTATTTTGTTGATTAAGGCTGAAGATCTAGTTCCTCAAGGTTTTGAGTTGATCTCTAAACCTGTCCTTTGCCGCGTTGAAGGCTCAAGTCTTGATTTGAACGGTAAAAGGCTTGACCCGTTTATAACAGAGGAAGTTGCGATCACCTTAAGGTCTTTCGACAAAGGCACGTTCTTCATGAGACCGAAGATCATTTACTTGGATGAGGGTGGCCATCAGTCTGTCTGTGAACCTGAACCCATCACAGTCAACATTTGTGAAAATGTTCTTCCAAACCGGATTAGCACGGGATATAAAGATTTTGACGGATTGCTTCTTGGTGGACTACCAGAAAACTATGCGGTAATCTTAAGTTCAGTCTCTTGCGATGAGACCGATTTGCTCATCAAGAAGTTCCTCGAAGCAGGAGTAAATTCTGGTCAAATAACTTTTGATGTCACAATAGACGCGGCTGGAGTGAAAGTATTAGCCGAGACTTCCCAGTCGAACTTCTATCTTTTTGTGTGCAATCCCCAAGCTGACACGATAATCAAAGACTTGCCTAACGTTGTCAAACTCAAAGGCGTCGAAAACCTCACCGACATCAGCATAGCTTTGACTTCAGCGTTCCACACGCTTGCTGAACCACCCATGGGTCCAAGAAGAGCATGCATCGAAATCATTTCAGACGTGTTGCTGGAACACCACGCAATTCAAACGAGGAAGTGGTTGTCTGGGCTCATTCCTGAATTAAGGTCAGCGGGCTTCACTACTCTGGCCGTGATGAACCCAATGATGCACTCGTCTGAAGAAACCCACGCTATTTTAGATCTTTTTGAGGGTGAAATCAATATCTCCGAAGAAGAAGATAAGAAAATCTTGGCAGTTAAGAAAATGTACAACCAGAGATATCTGAACAGCAAACTTCTTCTGCAGAAAGAGAAACTAAAACCCGCGCTTGCAACAAGAAAAGGTAAATGGATGGAATTCTAAGCTGAGGATCCTTGCAAGGCTTTATGGTGAAAACTGATCATTCAGTTACCACAAGCGGTCCCAGCTTGAGAACAATCGAATTGTCGACCTCAAGAAAGCATAGGACGTCGCCTGTTCTCAATCCAAATTTCTTCCTAATCTCCACAGGTACCGTTATTTGTCCACGTTCTGTAATTCTCGATTGCCCCCTAAAGATGGCTTCCACAGTGGCTGGAAGACCAGTTCCAGTTTCGGATTCTCGTTTCATTTTTGATTCTTTTCCCGCATCACAATTTGCGTTAGTCGCTACTTCTATCTCTAGCAGTTTTCAGTAATAAGAAACTTACTGTTATTACTTATCATACTTTTCTTACAATCTATTAAATACTATCGGC
>DASPTR010000172.1:0-5237 GCA_035623315.1 Candidatus Acidiferrum sp.
GTTTGCTTCTAGAGTACATCATCACTTCTGCATCGTTCTCCCATCTGTGCAGCAGTTCCAAGTCTTTCTTCTCCAACGGCCTCAACAAGATATTGCCAAATTGAAACAGCATTAATCACCGCCCTTGTGAGCAGCTAATCCTTCTTTTTCTGTCTTTTCTTCTTGAAGAATTTTGGGTGACGCTGGACATCCTCGTATATTGGTCGCGGTATATTCGTTCGGGGATAATAAAAATCCAGCTGTCCTTCTGGCGAGGCCATGGGGTATTTTCGTTTCAACCTCAAGTAAGTGGCAGTGTAGGCGAGGTAGCTGTAGAAGAGGAAACAAGCTGAGAACAGCACGGTACCTACGTAGAGCTGTGCGAGAATCGACATGTAGATGAAGGGCAGGAATATGCAGAGCCCGAGCAAGAATAAGAGATAGAACTTGACTCGTCCGTGCAAGCTACTACCGACAATGATTGACTTATCAGGATTATTATCTCTTGCGTATGTTGCGGAGAAGTTATGGCCCGCGCGCGCCCTGAACCGTGAGCTTTCTCATCTTCGTTCTTTTGCCGAACATGTTCATAACTTGCTCTTCTGTCATCGCGACCACTATGGTCGTCGGTTTACCATCCCAACTACTTTCAACTTCAAGCAACTGGATTTCCGGTGCTAATTCACTTGCAATGATGCTGAATTCCGTCAGGCTAAGCTCTCCCATGAGAAAGGTGACTGGAAAGTCCTCAGAAATGTCCTCGGCGAACACCTTCTTCCCTGTTTTCTTGTTTCTGAACGAGTCCATCTCCATTTCCTCATCCTTTCCTTGGAATTCCCAACTCCTGCTTGTAAGGAACTCGCGAACTCTGGAATAGGTCATCGCTATTTTGAATACGTTCTCAGTTTCCAAGGTCAACGCTTCTCCCGATCTCCTTTCTGCATACTTTCTCACCAAATAATAGTGTGTCGCTTGATTTACTGGTTGCGCGCGTTTCCATTGCGCCACCCCGCGTGCTCTCTCGAATCAATGGATTAGTCGTAAGTGTGAAACTCAAAAGAAAGGAAGGGGAAAGCAGCTTGTCAATCGTTGTTCAAGAATAATCTCAACTTAGAAGCAAGGATGTAAGCTGTAAAATCTCGAATGAATACTGGAAATTTTGGAGCTCAGAGATTTCACGGTGTTAGTGTTTGCGGTGAAGGAGCGGTCGATGATACGGCTTGTTCTGACGTCGGTTTTATTTGGAAAAAGGCAATCGCCATCAACAGTACAGCGATCCACATCAGAACAACGCCTATGAAAACTATTACCAAAACGGCGCCTATGAGTAGCAATAGACCTGCGGTTGAGAATAAGCCCACGTTTGTTTTTGTCGAAAGCATCTTTAGTGATCGTCTGTTGAAGAAAGATGAAATTATGAGAAATACCCACAGAATCACGAGCACTGAAAATACCGCACCTAACACAGGCGCGACATCCTTGAAAGTAATGCCCGAGGTGGTAGGCGTTAAACCTACAAGTGATGACCAGCTGCCATTCCAGCCTGGATAGATCTTGTCTAGGAAACTTGTGACTATGGACGTGTAGAAAATTATGTAAATGGCTGCTACTACTGCTGCCACTACGCCCACTATTGCTGCTATGAAACCGTAAAGTGCATTATCGAATATTCTATCTTCTTTGTAGAAATTGCCTAAACCGTGCAAAGCAATGAGAACGAGTATAAAGCCGATAAGTGCAATTACTCCTAAATATGGTTCAGCAAACGGTATAAGACCGATTAATAGTAGTATCGCGCCTATTCCGCCCAGGGTCCTACTTGATTCGAGAGTCATCGCGGTTTTCTCCGTTTTTTTGTCATCTCATATAGAATAAAAGCTTTTTCATTCGCCTGCCGCGTTATCTCTTCCCCGAAAACATTGTCGCTTGCCCACGCTGTCAGTAGCACTATCACCTGTGATAGGTGGATAATGCACTCACGCTACAGCACATCATAATATTGTGACATACTCCCATAGATCTAAACAATCAAATTATTTCTGACATCCGTCCGCTGAAAAGCTGACTCTCCAGCGAAAAATATATATTGTTATCCCGAATGCATGCTTTGCGGTCGATATTTCATGATGTGGAATAGAATTGTATTATGCTTCATACTGTGCATCCTGACAGTCTCCATCCTGGGAAACGTGGTACTAGCCGATGATTGGCCAATGGCCCACCATGACGCGGACCATACGGGATACACAACGGCTAATGGTCCTCTTACGAATAGCACTCTATGGACCTTCAAAACCATTAACTCCGTAGAATCGGGCATTGCCGTCGCAAACGGTTATGTCTACGTACCCTGTGGTGACATCCTAAATTGGGCCACTAATAATATGGTCTACTGCCTCAACGCCCAGACTGGTGCACAGGTATGGAATTTCACACCAGGCGGCTACACGTTCACTCCAACAGTTGCTAATGGCTACGTATACCTCGGCTCATACTATTCTGGTGCAAGCCCTAATGATGGTTACCTCTACTGTCTCAACGCTGCCACAGGTAACCTCGTATGGAATTACAGCGCTGGCAGCTATATCGACGTGTACGCGCCAACAGTCACCAACGGCCTCGTCTACGTAGGTACCTCCAACAGTGAGCTCCTATGCATTAATGCGACTACAGGCATACTGGTTTGGGAGTTTGCTACCTCAGGTGCTGCCTATTACCCATCCGTCTCAGGCAACTATGTTTACATTGGTTCTGCATCAGGGACCGTCTATTGTCTCAATGCTTTGACAGGGACATCTGTATGGAACTTTACAGCTAACGGTGGAGAATCGGACGCTCCAGTTGTTTACAACGGCAATGTCTACTTCGGCTCTTCGGGTGTTTACGTCGATAATTATAACGTCACATGCCTCAACGCCCAGACGGGCGCCTTTGTTTGGAACTTTACTATAGTGGGAGGAACATTCGGCACTGTAGCCGTCGCCAATGGCAACGTCTACGTCCCCACAATAAATCACGACCTCTACTGCCTCAACGCCCAAACCGGTTCACAAGTATGGGAGGAGATCTTAGGCGGCACGGTAGAATCTTCGCCCGCTGTCTCCGCAAACGGCTATGTCTACGTCGGCGCAGATAGCAGCACGATCTTCTGCCTTAATGCCCAAACAGGTGTTGAGGCATGGCAGTACAGGATAAGTCAATACGTCTCAGTATCCTCCTCTCCTGCCATCGTTAACGGTGTTCTCTATATCGGTGCTGACGACCAAAACGTCTATGCCTTCGGGACCACACAGGCCCTGCAAAGCGCAGCGTTGAGCATGGATGTTTCCTCAAAGAACCAAGGAGGATCATGGCTCCTTACTATCTCAGGCACACTGGCTCCAGCACAATCGGGGACTGTAACGATTTATGAGACAGTAAATGGGTCAGCTTGGGGGTTTTATATGCCCAATGTGGTTGCTCTATCAAACGGTGCCTACAGCACAAATTTGAGGGTGTTTGATACAGGTATTTACCAGTTTTGCGCAAGCTGGTCAGGCAATTCACAATACAACGCCGCCGTATCTTCGACAAAGACTGTAGGCGTTGGCGTCACGATCCCCGAGTTTCCTGAACCCCTGATCCTCCTAGCAATGTTCACGCTAATGACACTGTTGACTATCGCGATCTACAAGAAAAAACAGAAATAACCACGCCTAACTCGCTTATCCATTAGCTCTAGCCCGGGGCAGACTCTAGAAGCACGCGAGCTTAGCCAAGTCCGAAGAGAAGCAAGCTGCTTTCGCCCAAAATTCAAACTCAACAGGTTAGACTTTGATTTTCTTTAAATGTGTGATGTGACTTCAGTATCGCACGAGAAAAGGGAAGCTGATGCCAGATTTTCTTGAGGAATTCGCTTCTTCAGTCGGTGAGAAGAAGGAAACAATGAAAGAGAGGATTCTCAGGGGTAAGCCGAATCCTTTGGAGGAGAAGTTTAGGAAACATTTTGAACCAATGTGGGTACCGCTGAAGAACATTGATGAATTCTCTTCAAATCTAGGCGAACTCAGCGTGACAGCTATCGATTCCAGCGTCTACGTGAATCCGCTTCAAACAGGCGGAATCTTTTATGTGATTAGGTCTCTTGCGGTTTGCAAGGATAAAGAGCAGAAAAGATTGGAGACTAACGTGTTCTTCACCAAATCTGGTCTTCTTGAAGCGCATTATTACGTTGGTACTAAGATGGAGATGCTTGAATTTCGAGCCGCCATTGACGCTTTAAACAATGGCTTTGAATGCAGTGTGCTTCTGATAGATGGTTCTCTTTATGGGCGAGCAATGCATGTTCCGGTTGAGACGAAGGTAGAGGAAGATCGAACGGCTGTACTTGAGTATTTCAAGACCTATGGAGAACTGCTTGATCTTTGTCGTGAGCGAGGCATTATTATAGCCGGCGTCAGTAAGGAGAGCAGAGCAACTTTCTATCGCGACTATTTGCTAAGACTGATTTTCGATAAAGAGCTAGAAAAAGTAGATCTGGAGGCAGAAGACAAGCAGAAGCTCAAAGACATTTTTCCAGAGATCTTGGAAAAGAAAGAGACTGGCTTCAGCAAGCTTAAGAGACTCAAGATGAAGCTAGGATCCAAGCTGGAACCCTTCGAATTGATTTTCGCGGAGTTAGAATCTTCTAGGCCAGACTATCAAGTAGTAATGAATTTTGCTAGAGAAAAAGGCTACACTTATCCGTTGTTACAGGGGCCGTCGGCCAACGCGGCAAGCAAGATAAATTCAATTGTTTGGGACCCCAAAAAATTTGTAACGAGGAATTTCCCGATTGCCACGCGAGAAAAAGGCAAGCAATTCATTGATTGGGCCAGCAAAGTGGTTTCAGGCATTCCGGATTTTCCAAGCTTTGTCTCCTTCTATCTTCGGCTGGACACCAGAGATTCTCCGATGAGAATTGACTTGCCCTGTTGGGAGCAACCGCTGTCTAAGACCGGTTGGCCAAAGCAGATAAATATTGATCTTCATGCTCTGCTGAAGATAATGATAAACGGTTATTGCGGCCTAGATGCATATAATCTGTGGCTTAGGAACGTCGATCAAAAAGTTAAGTTGAAACGCAGCGTAGTGGATGAATTATACTTTCCATATATGGAAAAACTGTTTGGAAGTAAGATAATTCGTGGGAGGAGCTACAGGCGTGTCAAGTTCCCTTAAGCAAGTCGGCGTAATAGTCGGAGAAGCCAGTTCCAACGAGTTCTACTTCTCTTCGAAAC
>DASPTR010000173.1:0-4363 GCA_035623315.1 Candidatus Acidiferrum sp.
CACGCTGCAAACAGAACTGCATCAGAAACGTAGGGGTAGTCAGTTCACGTCAAAAAAGCTTAGATAATTAAGCAATCGAGGAAATAAGAGCAGAAATCATCCGACACAACTTAGGTTTATGAAGTCTTCTCAAAAAGTGAATAAGAAATCAGGTAATAAGAATCTACAGCTGAGCATTAATGAGAGATAAAGGCAGAAAAATTGATACTTCAAAGATTTTCGTATAACAATTTGTGAAAGAGATTATCATTAATCAATGATGTGGCACCCCTTGATTTCCACTGGAGTCAGAATGTATGTAGATGGTTTAAGAGTGGCTTGTAATTATTCTACAGCAGAAATCGAATTTGTTAAACAATAACTAATATACACGTTTTCTCGTCCTTACTAATTAGAGTAGTATTTGTTAAACAGACAAATAGCTATTTCTTTAAGAATAGTAGGGTTCCAGAGGAAATTCTGGGGTGTGTCACTCCTTAAAGTTATTTTTCTTTTCATCTGAGCTTCTTTTCTTTTAGGAATATTGCTGGATGCGTCTAGTTTTTTGTAGGCAAGAGCTTATGTTTTCAAGTGGAAAGAGGACTGTTACCTTTCCAGGTTTGGCGGAAGTGGAGACGTATGCCTGAAGCGAGTGTCTTGGATGATGTGTTCGACAAATTTGTAAGTAGCGCAAAGATATTCAGAGATCGGGAGGTCCTGCGGCACGATTACTTGCCTGAAAGATTGCCTCATAGGGAAGATCAGATTAGGCAGGTTGGCGAGACAGTGGCTCCAGCGTTGAGGGGAGCTAGGAGTTCCAACATTTTTATCTATGGTAAGACTGGAACTGGCAAGACTGCCGTGACAAAATATGTGCTGAGTCATCTTGAGGCGAAGGCGAAGGAGGTGGGGGCCCCTGTAAAGTTTTGTTATGTGAACTGTCGGATGGTTGGGTCTGAGTACCGAGTGTTTGCAAGTCTGTGCCAGAGCGTGGGGATTTCCGTGCCGTTCACAGGGCTCTCTGTTGGAGAGCTGTTCGAGCGATTTAGGACAGGTTTGGAAGCGGTGAAGGTCATTTTCATCGTAGCCTTGGATGAGGTTGATGCGCTGATTAAGGCCAAGGGTGATGGG
Source organism: Candidatus Acidiferrum sp. (assembly GCA_035623315.1). GTDB lineage: Archaea > Thermoproteota > Bathyarchaeia > Bathyarchaeales > Bathycorpusculaceae > DASPTR01. Next base: position 1,111 of record DASPTR010000173.1, read on the forward strand.
CTTCTATATGAGTTGACGAGGGTCAATGAGACTCTATGTGGAAGCAAGGTTTCTTTGATCGGTATATCTAATGATCTTCGGCTAAAGGAGTTTTTGGATCCTCGGGTTCTAAGCTCGCTGAGCGAGGAAGAAATGGTCTTCAGGCCCTATGATGCGGGTGAGCTGAGGAATATTCTTTCGGAACGTACTGAGTCAGCTTTCCAGGCTGGTGCCTTGTCGGAGGCGGCGCTGGGTCTCTGCTCGGCATTGGCCGCAGCGGAGCATGGGGATGCTAGGCGCGCGTTGGATCTGCTGCGGGTTGCGGGTGAGGTGGCTGAGAGGTCAAGTGCTTCTGCTGTTGTTGACGAGCATGTGCGTGAGGCTGAGAAGCATATTGAGCATAATCGGGTGACTGAGGCTTTGAAGAATTTGACTCTTCATTCGAAGTTTGTGGTCTTGAGTGTTTATCATCTGAATAGGGTTGATGTTTACAGGGCTGTTACTGGCGAGATTTATGAGGTGTACGCTGAGCTCTGTGCGGAGATGGGGGTGACGCCGTTGACTCAGCGTAGGCTGAGTTCGCTTGTGAGCGAGCTTGACGCGATGGGTTTGGTGAATGCTAAGATCATTAGTATGGGAAGGTATGGGCGGACGAAGAAGATTCGATTGGAGATTGCGCGTAGCAGCATCAGGGATGTTTTTGTGGGTGATAGCCGAATTGGGCGTCTGGTAGATTATGAACCGAAGTGCCTCGCGAGAAAGAAGAATCGTACCCTCTGATTAGGTGTACTACGTTTGTGTGAGGCGGCCTATCCTTCCTAGTGTTTTTTTGGGTTTGTTTTGGGTTGGTTTTTTGTAGAGGAGCTTGGTTCTTGGTTAGGTTGTGTCTTTAAATGTCTCGTTTTGTCTCGGAGAGTCTTGTTGTGTCTTGTAGCGGGCGTGTCTTGTGTTTTGGGTTGTGTTTTGTTTGGGTGTTCTAGTTGAATGGGATGATTGTGGTCTCTAGTGTTTGGAGGTTTATTATGGGTACTTTGCTGGGTGTTGGGGTGAATGCTAGTTTTTGCATGTAGTCTGTTTGTTCTTGCCATCCGCCTGAGTTGACTATTAGTACTCCGCGGTAGTTGCAGTAGCCCAATGCGTGTATGTGGCCTGCGTGGAAGATGTCTGGTACTTTTTCTATGACGAGGAAGTCTCTGGTTTCTGGTGAGAGTGTGGTTTTGCCGCCGTAGATGGGGGCTAGGTGGCGGCTCTGTAGTAGTAGCCTCATCGCTTTCTCTGGGTTGTTGTTGCTTATGCCTGGCACTGTGGATACTATGTCGTCTAGGCTGCGGCCGTGGTACATGAGTACTTCGACGCCGTGTAGGCTTACGTAGGATGGGTCGCCGAGGGACTGGATGCTTCTTGATTCTTGGAGGATTTCCAGGTACGCGTTGGATATTGCGGGTTGCGGCAGGGCTTTGCGGGGAGTGTCGTGGTTTCCAGGTATGATTATTACCTGTATGTAATCTGGTATCTGTTCGAGGTATTTTGCTGCGAGACGGTACTGTTTGTACACGTCTCTGACGGTCAGTTCTTTGACTTGGTTTGGGTAGATTCCTACGCCGTCGACGATGTCTCCGGCGATGAGGACGTACTTGATGTGGCCGGCGATTTTCTTCATTTGTTCGTTGCCGAATTTTCCGTTGAGCCACAGGATGAACCTGCTGAAGGCTTCTCTTTGGAATTTTGTGCTGCCAATGTGCAGGTCTGATGTTAACGCCGCGTAGACTGGCACGGTTGATTTGTGTTGTTGTCTTTGGCCTACTTCGGGTAGGATTATGTCGTCGGCGACTAGGAGGTTGCCTCTTGTTTTGATGACGCTGATGCAGACTATCTGGTCTAGCAGGAGGTTTTGGGTTCTCTTTTTGAGTTCTTCGGTGGCGTTTTGGGGAACTAGCACGGTTATGTGTGCTTGTAGGTCTTCAACTGACAGTATTGTTCTTTGTTTTGATTCTCTCTTTTCAGTTATCATGCCGATTATCTTGAGCCTGGTCTTCGGTGGAGCCTTCAGGGCATCGATGATCGACGCTGCACTCCTGACGTCTATTCTCTGTCTCAGCATCTTTTCGGTTCGTTTGAATCGGTCTCGGAAATAGGCGAGGAAGTCTTCAACGGTTCCACTCGAGTTCAGTTTGCTGCTAGGATCGTCTATTATTTTTACGTCGGCTTCGACTTCTTTTGCGTACGCGTGAAAGCATGTTCCTGTCTCCGTCGTCTCGACTGCTTGACAACCAACTTGTTGCTGGATTGACTCTTGCAGGGGAACAATCTCTTGTTCTGTTTGTGCGTTGTCCAGCAACTGTTCTAGGAAGCTTCTCTGAATGAAGGCGGGTTTATCGTTGAGGCTCTCAACTTTTTTTATCGCTCTTGCCATTACTTCCGTCGGATCAGCTGTGGGAGCTATCATCGTCAAGAATCCGAATGCCTCTTGGTCCAGTTGATATCCTGCGGCAATGGTTAGCTCTACAGCTTTTCGCAGTTTTTCAGGGTCGCTCAAGTGGAACGCTTCTACTTCTTTCTCCCTCGCGTCGGTATAAACTCTTCTTGTTAATCTCTTTAAGTAACGACCGTAGTGCTATGCACGCATGTTTGGAAGCTGTCCGAGTTCAGAACCGAGTTAGGCGTGACGTGTCTTTTCTTGCTGTTTCACTTGTCCTAATGGACCTTCGGGTTTGAGGCCGGATATGTATATTTTTGGTTTTGTTTAGATGTGTTGATATTTGAGTTTGACTGTTTGATTTCATGAGGTGTGATGAGTGAGTGTAGTTCGGAAGGTTCAGCGTACGCCTGGAGGCACTTTTTTTGTCTGTGTTCCCAAGCGTTGGGCGGTTGATCATGACCTGCGTGGCGGTTCTGTCGTCGCTGTCGGTGAAACTGCGGATGGCAAGCTGCTTGTTGATCCTGAGTATGGTGCTGCTCCTTCGCCGCGCGTTGCGATTTTGAAGTCTGGACCGTACTTGAGCCGTGAAATCATAGGCAAATACTTGCTTGGGTTTGATATCATCCGAATTGAGCCTGTTAACCGTGCTGGGTTCGAAGTGCGGGATGTCGTTAAGGGTACCGTTGACCGGTTGATCGGCTTGGAGATTGTTGAAGAGGACTCCTCTAATGTTGTTCTTCAGTGTCTGCTTGAGCCTTCAGGTTTTCCGCCGGAGAAAATTCTGCGGCGAAGTTATGCGATTGCGGCGGGCATGCATCGGGACGTCGTCAACTCTTTGGTAGAGGGGAACGTGGC
>DASPTR010000174.1:0-6068 GCA_035623315.1 Candidatus Acidiferrum sp.
GTCGGTAGTCTGACCAGACATGACGTACAGAACAAACTCACACTCGTGACGGGCAACATTTATCTTTTGAAAAAGAAGGCGCCAATCGACCCTGAAATGCTCGAACGTCTCAGCGACATCGAAGGAGCATGCAAGCAGATCGTCGAAATATTCGACTTCGCCAGAAGCTACGAAACATTGGGCGAAGAGGAACCAAGATACGTCGACGTCGCTGAAGCCTTCGACAAAGCAGCCTCCCAGTTCTGCGACCTCAAAGGCATCAAAGTGATGAACGAATGTGAAGGACTAGAGGTTTTCGCGGATTCACTACTGACCCGATTATTCTATAACATGATAGACAACTCGATAAAATACGCTCAGAAACTCTCCAAAATAGGGATACGCTTCGAAAAGGGCATGGAAGAACTGAAGCTGATCTACGAGGACGACGGCGTCGGCATACCGCAGGCTGAGAAACCCAAGCTGTTCACAAAGGGGTACGGGAAAGGCACAGGCTACGGACTCTACTTGATAAAGAAGATGATGGAAGCCTACGGCTGGACAATTCAGGAAACGGGCAAACCTGGAAAAGGTGCCCAATTCACGATGAGCATACCTCGAACAAACCATAAGTCACAAGAAAATTACCGGATCACCTGACCTGTGCACCTATTCAGGGTCACAATCTTTTCGTTCATAAAATGATGTTTTTAGCTGCACAAATCATTTAATACGCCTCCACCTACCTTTTTTCAGTCTCAAGTTCATCATCTTCGGAGAAGGTGTCTAGACGCCTGCGACCAAACCTGTCAAAATCACTGACACTACGTTCCGAGACGCTCATCAAAGCCTGATGGCAACGAGAATGAGCACAGAAACCATGCTAAAAATAGCGGACAAAATAGACCAGGTAGGCTTCTTTTCGCTCGAAGCTTGGGGCGGAGCCACCTTCGACGTTGCCATACGCTTCCTCGCAGAAGACCCGTGGGAACGCATCCGTGAACTCAAAAAACATGTAAAGAAGACACCTCTCCAGATGCTACTGCGCGGCCAAAACGTGGTCGGCTACAAGAATTACCCGGACGATGTTCTCATAAAATTTGTTGAAAAAGCAGCTGAAAACGGCATAGAGATTTTTCGAGTATTCGACGCTTTGAACGACGTTCGTAACATGGAAGTGGCCATTGAAACAGTCAAAAAAGTTGGCAAACATGCACAGGGAACGATCTGCTACACCATAAGTCCAGTTCACACAGTCGGCCACTTCGTCGAATTTGCCAAAAAACTGTCTTCGCTTGGATGCGATTCCATCTGCATAAAAGACATGGCCGGAATGCTTGCACCACAGCCTGCTTACGAGCTTATAACCGCACTGAAAGAAGAGATAGGCTTGCTCGTCCACCTGCATAGTCACAGCACGAGCGGAATGGTAATGATGACGTACCTACGAGCTTGCGAGGCAGGCGTCGACATACTTGACGCTGCATTCTCGCCCCTGGCTTGGGGCACAAGCCAACCACCTGTTGAGTCAATTGTCGCCGCATTGAAGGACACGCCGTATGATACACGATTGGACCTGGCACTGCTCAGCGAAATTGCCTCGTATTTCCGTGAACTGCGCGAAAAATACTATGATCCTTTAAGGCTTATTGACCCAAAATCCGAACGAATAGACGCCTCAATAATAGTACATCAGATACCGGGCGGAATGTTCAGCAACCTGCTTGAGCAGCTCCGCGAACAGAAGGCTATAGACAAGCTCGACAAAGTTCTGGAAGAAGTGCCTAGAGTGCGAAAGGAATTGGGCTACCCGCCGCTTGTGACGCCTACAAGTCAACTCGTTGGAATCCAAGCTGTTTTCAACGTCATCTCAGGCAAACGTTACGCCATCGTGCCTAAGGAAATAAAAGACTACGTGAAAGGCCTATATGGAAGACCTCCCGCTCCCATCGATCCCGAAGTGAAGAGAAAAATCATAGGCGACGAAGAACCGATAACGGTGAGACCAGCCGACCTTCTAGAACCAGCGCTTGACAAGATCCCGAATGAAGTGAGACAGTACATCAAGAACGAAGAGGACAAAATAACATACGCTCTGTTCCCGCAGACGGCAGTAGAATTCTTCAAAAAACGAAAGACAAAAGAAGAAGCCAAGGAAGGAATCAGCCCCGAAAACCTCGCAGAACTTGAACAAGTAGCTGCGATCTCAGTCGCATTGTGCACGTACTTGACAGGCTCAAACAGCGTGAGAGCATTAACACTTGGGAAGCCTAAAACCGTCATGGCAAACTGGGTTCTAGCAGGCAGACAAACCTTATCCGAAGGGCACGGTGGTTGAACATGCCCGCATATGAGACCAGCGTAGGCGGCAAACCCCTAAAAGTCGAACTGATGAAAAAAGGAGAAAACTCTTTTGCGGTTAAGATTGATGGAAAAATCGTTGTCGTCCGGATGGAGACCGACAAAATGAACTTGGAAGGGCCGTTTTCGTTGAACGTTGACGGCAAAAACTATCAAGTAGAACTGCCTCGAATAGACCGCGAAAAACCATTCCAAGTAAAAGTTGACGGGACCACATTCAAGGCTGAAATAGGGATGCCCGCGAAAAAACCAGCCTTGGCAAGCTTTGCTCCGAATCAGCAAGCACCAGCAAGGAAAGCAGTCACTAGAGAACCAGTTGCAGAGGGTGCAATAACCGCGCCGATGACTGGCAAGATAGTGTCTGTGAAAGTACAGAAGGGCGATCATGTCAAGGCGAATCAAGTTGTCTGCATCATCGAAGCCATGAAGATGGAGAACGAAATATGTGCGCCAAGAGCCGGTTCAATACAACAAATAAATGTTTCCGAGGGCTCATCAGTAAGCGAAGGCGACATACTTCTCATCGTCAACTAGAAGATGCTCGAAGGCTTATGTTCCCCAAACACTTCACGTAGAGTGTCACAGATCTCACCTAAAGTTGCATACTCTTTCACAGCCTGGAGCACGAATGGCACAAGATTCGTCTTTTTATCCTCAGCTGTCTTTCGTAGTCTACCCAACGCTTCAGCCACGTTAGCCTGGTTCCTTTCGCGTTTGATCCGCGCCAGACGCTCCGTCAATTCCTTCTCGCTTTCTGGGTCTATTTGCAATATCTTAATAGGAGTCTCTTCAGCAGTTTTGAATTGGTTGACCCCGACTACTACACGCTTCTTGGCTTCAACCTCTTTCTGATGTCGGTAGGCACTGTCTGTAATTTCGCGTTGAATGAACCCTTTCTCGATGGCAGCAACTGCCCCGCCCATGGCATCAATTTGCTCGATGTACTTCTCCGCTTTCTCTTCGATTTCCTTCGTTAAATACTCAATGTAATAGGAGCCCGCAAGTGGATCAACGCTGTCCACGACTCCGCTTTCGTAAGCGATTATCTGCTGCGTTCTGAGCGCAACAAGCACGGCCTCATCGCTTGGCAAAGCATAAGCCTCGTCGAATGAATTTGTATGCAAAGACTGAGTGCCACCTAAGACAGCTGACAAAGCCTGGAGAGCTACGCGAACAACGTTGTTATGAGGTTGCTGAGCCGTTAGCGAAACGCCTGAAGTCTGAGTGTGGAACCGCAGCATCCAAGAACTTGCATTCTTCGCTTTGAAACGTTCTCTCATGATCCTGGCCCAAAGCCTGCGGGCCGCTCTGAACTTTGCTATTTCCTCGAAGAAGTTGTTGTGTGCCGCGAAGAAGAATGACAGTCTCCCCGCAAACCTGTCCAAGTTCAGGTCCCTGTCCACTGCCGCCTGAATGTATGCGATCGCGTCTGCGAGCGTGAACGCGACTTCCTGAACCGCCGTCGCCCCAGCTTCCCGAATGTGGTAACCGCTTATGCTTATGGTGTTCCACTCAGGCATATGCTGTGAACAGTACTCAAAAATGTCCGTGACAAGGCGCATCGAAGGCTCAGGCGGATAAATGTACATGCCCCTGGCAGCATACTCCTTCAAAATGTCGTTCTGAACTGTTCCCCCCAGTTTGGACTCAGATAGGCCCTGCTTCTGCCCAACTGCAATGTACATGCTGAGAAGAATATTCGTCGGCGCGTTAATCGTCATCGAAGTAGTAATCTTATCCAATGGGATTCCGTCGAAGACTATCTCCATGTCCCGCAGTGTGCTTACACTAACGCCTGCCCTGCCTACTTCGCCGTGTGAGAACGAGTGATCGCAGTCGTAGCCCATCTGCGTGGGAAAGTCGAAAGCAACGCTCAGACCCTTCTGGCCTTGAGAAAGCAGGTATTTGAAGCGCTGATTCGTCTGTTCAGCCGTCCCAAACCCCGCATACTGACGCATAGTCCACAAACGTGCCCTGTACATCGTTGGATAAACTCCGCGCGTCAATGGGTATTCGCCAGGAAAACCTAAATCCCGCAGATAATCAAAGTCAGCAAGGTCATCGGGAGTTTGCAGTCGGCTAACTGGAACATCTGAGGTTGTGACAAACTCACCCTTCTCAGGGAGCTTCTCAAAGCTTTTTGACAATGTTTCTTTTTCCCACTGCAGCTTTCGCCTGCGAATTTTGTCCAACTCGTTGTCATCGAACATGACAAAAAACACCTTCGAGAATTCTTTCCGGAATTTTCATGTTCAGGCCATATTTAGGCATTTTCTCGACTCTGAATCTCTTGATTGAATGTGAAATGATATATCAAAGCACTCGCCATTTAGTATTGGTGAAAGCTAGGTCCACGATTATGAAGGTCACAGTCGAATACCTCGGCCACATAAAGAACATGACAGGGAATAATCGGGAAGAAGATATCGACACAGACGAAAACGTAACTATCAAAGATTTACTTACCAAGCTGTCCGAAAAGTACGGAGAGCCATTCAAGAAGGCAATCTATGAGTCCAGGGGCTCAGATGTCAAACCAAACTACATAATTACCGTAAACGGTCTCCTCCTCAACCAACTAAGGGGACTTCAAACTAAACTCAAGAAAGGAGACCACGTAACCCTCTTGCCAATCGTAAGCGGCGGCTAAGATTCTCCTTCCAGTTGTCAGGCAATCCCTTAGCCATCAAACTTTTTCCGCAACCTTGCCATAATGAAATGCACCCCATACAAAGAGCAAGCTAGTATGGGTTTTCGCCAAGGTTGTTGCCCTGTTCAGCTTTCAGAACGGAATGTTCTAAAACATAGCATTAAACGGTTCTTAGATCAGAGGTCTTTGGGTGAAATAATGAAGAAGAGATACAAGAGCCAACTGGTGATTGCTATCTTGATGGCCGCTGCGATCTCCGCCCTAGTAATCTACGCGAGCCTGACTAAACAAGGAGACAATTTCAGTATTCCCGAAAGAGGACTCTCACCTCAGATGGCAACTTCGGTCAATACTCAGGGGACAAGCAGTGTTGTCGAAATTCAACGATGGACAAGTGAAAACATCCAGGGAGAAATGCATAAAGGATCTTTCGAATCGACGGTTGAAAGCCTGGACGCTTTGACGTCAAATTTCGGCGGCATAATCTCGTCTTCGAACATGGCCTATGACAACGAGCTGTGGACTGGAACTCTTGACTGCAATATTCCAACTGAAAACGTCACTTCATTCACATTCAATGTGAGACGACTCATAAGTGCGAACGGAACGGTCACACACATTGGCATAACTACTACAGAAACTTTGGTTAACCAGACCACACTGGCCGAGCAGCAGCTTTCAACTGTAACCATTGGACTACAGGAAGTCAGCGGAGGTACATCACCGGTGATGGAGCAACTTGGAGTAGCTGTTCCATGGCTTGTCACAGGCCTCGAATGGATCGGCGAAGCCCTGATAATAGGCGTGCCCCTATGCTTCGTCTCACTGGGAATCGTTATGATCTTTGACAGAGGGATAATTCCAGCGTGGAAAAGACAGCTTAGAGCCAGAAGCACGGATAAACTAGCTTCATAAAAGCGGGATCTAATAGGGGCAGAAGATCAGACGCTGCAAAACGTGATAGTGTTGGGCCATCATCATAGCCAAAATCTCCCCCTTTCTCCTCAATTTGTGAATGTCATTTCTTAGGTATCGTCAAGATTTCGCTTTTTATGGGATTGCCCACCAGAACGCCTTG
>DASPTR010000175.1:0-2515 GCA_035623315.1 Candidatus Acidiferrum sp.
TGCTAAATGTGTCTCATTGCCAACGATTCGCATCGTGCAGCGATTTTCTAGGGAAGCTATTCCGTTAGGCTTTATTTTTGAAGTGGCGGCGAAATGGGCCAAGAAGGCGACGTTGAACCTACTTTAGAATCACTTCAGAACTTGCGCTTTCTGGGTCTCTATTCTTTCTACGTGGCCCCTCACGTGGAGAGCCAACCTATTTTTAACTTCTAGGACGTAGGACGCATATTCTTGATTCTATGGAAAGATGGATTTTAATGCGGACCCTGATTCCAGAGTCTGCAGCTTTCTCGAGCGTTCTATGACATATTTACTCTTTGATCGTTCTTCTTATCACTTTCACCTTTCATGGGTATCTGTCGGGGTGTGTCATGAGGATGTCTTCTCACTCGTACTCGGCCATGACAATGGGGACAAGTTTGAACGCCAAAGCTGTTGATTGTTAGGGATTTCTTTGAGATCCACAGTTGGCAATGACCGCAATATGCGCTCTTGTCGTACCTGCTGTTCACGCTGGATTCCTGCTTGGCTTATGTTAAAGTTGTGGTCGAGTTCCAAGTGTGACTGGTAACGTCAGAGTCTGATCGTTTCTCAGTATCGTCACGTTTATTGTTTGGTCTGGAAGAGTGTATTCTTCGAGATAGGTGGAAAGGTCATCGCCGTTCTTGATCCTGGTGCCGTTGATTGCTGTTATGATGTCGCCTCCTATGGTCACCGTTGAGCCTTCGACTTGAGCCTGAGTCATGCCGCCTCTGAGACCGGCTTTATCTGCTGCCCCTCCGCTTGTTACTTGGGCGATTAGCCACCCGTAAGTCACGTTGACCTTCATGGCCTGTGCGATTCCGTAGGTCATGTCTGTTCCGGATGCTCCTAGTGAGGGATGGTTATTGTATGAGCCGTTTGTGATGAGAGATCCGATTTCTCGCAGTATTGTGCTTGAAGGTATCGCTAGCCCTAGTCCTTGTGCAGCAACGCCTTGGTAGGTTGCCGTGTAGGATGTTATGCCGACGACTTCGCCTTGATAATTCAAGAGTGGTCCCCCTGAGTTGCCTGGATTTATCGGTGTCGAGGTCTGTATGCAATCAGCTATAGCGTAGCTGGACCAGTCTACCGTGACCGTTCTGCCTAGCGCGCTCACTATTCCCGAAGTCATTGATCCCGTGTATCCCAAAGGATTGCCAACGGCAACCACTGGGTCACCGACTTTTAGGGTTAGTGAACTTGCGATCGTGAGAGGACTGTTTTCATCTTCGGATGCGTTTGCTGAAAGCACGGCGAGGTCTTCGTAGGGGTCTGAACCGACTACTTTGGATGCGTAGGCGTCTCCGTTTGTGAATGTCACGGTGATGTTTATCGCATTTTGAATGACGTGGTAGTTTGTTATGATGACACATTGACCTGTCGAGTTGTAGACGAAGCCTGATCCTTGCACTTCAGCATAAGCATAGATCTGGCCGAAGAAGTCGTATTCTGGCTGCATTCCCTGAACTACTACGACGGAGTTCTTGACTTGATCGTACAGTTGAGACAACGAAAAGTTCTCTCCCAAAACGTATGTAATGTTTCCGGTGGTTTCATTAGGATCCTGTGTCGATTCGAGACTTGAAACTTGGTTTTGCAGTTCGTGTATTTGGCTTGAATTGACAGAATTGCTCATTACGAAGCCGAGAATCCCTCCTATTAGCAAACACGTGATAATTGCCGCGACCACAATTGGAGCGCGAGGACGCTTATGTTGAGTTTCAACTTTTGTTTCCAATTTAATCACCTTTTTCAAACCTTTTTCGATTCGTTGAAAGCACGTGGGCTTTTAAAGGGGTTTTTCAGAATTAGACCACAGTTTCTTCCTAATCTCACCCTAATCTAACCTACCTCAAAGCTAGGCTCATGATGTCTACTTTCACAATCAAAATTTATGCGCGCGGTTTTTTTTGGCGCGCTCGAGTAGTCCCAAGCGGCAACCATAAAGCATATCAAAAAGGAGCATTTACGATTGTATTTGGGGGTGAGAGCTTGGTGAAGTGTCCAAATTGTGGAGCAGGAATGAAGCTTGACACGCTTGGCATAAACGTCTGTCCGAAAGGTCATGGATATTTCGTGCCTGCAAGCATAATAGGAATTCATGATCTGGAAGAGGCTGTGAGAAATGCCAATCCGAAGTGATTCTATCTGCAAGTCCTGGGGTAGAAAGAAGTCTCTACAGACGGAACATTGTCTGCCATTACTGAGTGTATAGACGCTTGGTCAACTTTGAAGGCGAAGAGTATCATACCACAACCGCTAAAAGTCTGCGTGAAGATGAAGAACTGCTAATAGCTGGGTTTGAACATGTCACAGACTGAGACGGAGTCAAAACCTACAGAAAGCGAAAGCAGACTCAAAGTCACGGGCTACGACGATAAAGATTCGTTTGGGCCATGTTTCCTCGTAACATCGCCTATGGGGAACGTTCTAAAAATTTCAGACACGTTTGCTGAAATGTTTCCCATGTGGGTGGGGAGAGTGCTCATAACTG
>DASPTR010000176.1:0-6084 GCA_035623315.1 Candidatus Acidiferrum sp.
TTCAAAGGACGAATCTGTGAGGAATTGTCAGATTGTCCTGATTCAACAACCTTGTTTTCGAGGATTCCAATCTTCTCAATTTCAATCCGTACATTATCGCCAGCTTGCAGGAATCTTGGAGGTTTCATTGCAAAACCTACGCCGGAAGGAGTCCCAGTTGCAATGATATCGCAGGGTTCCAACGTCATTACGCGAGACAGATGGTGAATTATCTCATAAACGTCAAAAATCATTTTCTTCGTCGTTGAATCTTGCCGAAGATCACCGTTAATCCAAGTGCGAACGGAAAGGTTCGACACGTCTTGAAGCTGGTCCGCCGTCACGACACATGGCCCAGTGGGAGCAAAAGTGTCAAAGCCTTTCCCTCTTGTCCACTGTTTATCCTTAAACTGAACATCTCGGGCTGAAACGTCATTCAGAATCGTATACCCAAAGATGCATGATCGAGCCTCTGAGACTGAGACGTCTTTGACTCGTTTTCCAATGACTATCGCTAGCTCAGCTTCATAATCAAGCTCTCTAACGAAGCTCGGTTTCACAATCATATTATCGGGACCAATGACAGCCGTGCGTGGCTTCATGAAAATAACCGGTTCATCAGGAATCGCGCCGCCTGTCTCCATAACATGATCTCGATAATTCAAGCCCAAACAGATGATTTTCGGAGGCAAATCAATCGGTGCAAGCAGCCTGACCTGGCTGACGGGCGTAGAAGCGCAAGCGACCACTTTTTCAGAGGACTCCTCAAACAGATTCTCCGCATTTATCCAAGCACTTTGTCCTAAGGCTACAAAATCTCTGAACAAAGATGGAAATTTCACACTAGAGGCTTCAGCCAGACTATTCAGGCATACCGCCCTATCCTCCAGCAGGTATCCATAGCATTCTTTGTTTGCCTTTTTACTCGAAAGATAGCGAATCAGTTTCAATCTGTGAACCTTCCTGTAAACCTCACTCAACGTCTTGAGTTCGCTTGGCACATCTTATTGCTTGCGGAATTATCCTCTAGCCGAATCATAAGCAAGAGTCACCAATGTTTTCTCCGAAAACCGAGTTCACAGTTTATTGATGAGCCTTCGCCACGTTAGAAGGCTACGCTTCCAGGCATTGTTTAATGTTTCTTGTCATCCCAGTACTCTCTTGTTCGTAAATATTGTATCTTGGCTTTCAAGAGGTCCATAAAGAAGTCCTCTTCTTTGGCGTGCATTTTCCCGAGAATTCTAGAAGCAGTTTCTGGACCGACACCCTTGACCTCCAACGCCCTTATCGCCTTCTTCCCATAGCTCAGCACCAAGTCTGCTACCCGTCGCGCATGAGTCAACTCTCCGAGTTCATCTTCGGACAATTCACCGCCTTCACGTCTTCTCTTCAGAAGCTCGCTGATGCGATTTGAATTCTGACTAGGGAAAAGCGACGCTAATAATCGTGACTTGCATTTTTCGCATTCAGGTTGATCTGGCAAATCTCTGATCCTGACTTGACTGTTCCACTCGCCGCATTGCATGCACATCAGTGATGCTATTCTAGCGTCAATGGCCTTCTTCATCTTCTCGACGTTGCTCAATAAGACCTGTTCCGGAGCCATCAACTCAGATACATCAGAAAACTTCGAAAGGATATGATAAGCCAACGGTGTAGGTTTCTCAGTTCGATAAATTGTGCTGACTTTGATTTCCCCCTTCTTAACCGCGCCAATTATTTCTTTGGTCTTTTGGACGTCAACCTTTTCAACCATGGCTTCGCGCAGGGTCTCATCATAGATCGGAGTATCGCCAAACTGATGAACCAACTGGCCCTCCCTCTCTGGCCCCATGGTCTTACCACGAGGCAAGGCTCCAAACCGTTGAGCAACGAACCTCATCTTGTAGGAAAAGGGAAATTTCGCCTTCAAATACTCGCCGAAAGCCCTCTCAACTTCTTCGTCTGACAAGTTAAACATGGCCTTGCTTAGGCTCTCCAGTTCTTGGGGGGTCAGCTTGCGCCTTGTCTCGATTAGGATGCGGTAACCATCATTCCACCAGCCCACGATGACCTCTCGATCAGACAGTACGCTGTCGAACACGCCGCCTAACGTGCGATTCACGATCTCTCCGAAAGAAGCGTGAACGATGAGGTACTTGTCAAAAGCCTCAACCACGATTCTTCTGTGCGTCGGTAAAGGTGCTCCTTCCTTAACGTGTTCCTCAACCTCCTTAGCAGCTTCAAGCAAACCCCCTGCGGCTATAGCAAGCTCCTTTCCAGCTTTCTCTGCAGCAGCCTCAACGTTGCCCGTGTCCTTCCGTAGTTGCCAGAGTTTTTCTCTCATCATTCCAGTCTGCTGCGCCAAATCGAACGGAACGGGAATCATCTCCCCATCCCAGCCTGGAATTGCCGCAAGCGGATCTTCAGATGGCACAACGTAGACCGTGCCCGTTTCCATCTCAATCTGCACGATGCGCCAAACTCTCCCCTTGACGATCATGTTCAGTCCCACACGGGCATGCAAAGCCATGAACTCATCACCTAAAATCCCGATTTTCCTGTCAGAAATGACATTGACCATAGGATAGCGTCTCTCATCAGGAATCATGCTCAGATTTTCATAATAGTACTTCCTAGTGCGCTTCGCCTTCCTCAAAACTCTTCCTTCCACGTCAAACCTAACCTCATTCAGGCTGTCTAAAAAGTATATCACATCCAGCAGAGTTTCTTCCGAAAGGTTTCGGTAAGGATAGGACCTGCGAATAACTGCCAACAATTCGTCAATTTTAAGCGTTCCCATGTCCATCAGAAGCCCTGCGATTTGATGCGCCAGAACATCCAGAGCTCCCTCATGTATCAGCACTGGTTCAAGCTTGTTCGCATACGCGTTTTTGACCGCGGCAACCGATTCAAGAGTGTCATCTGGAAAAGCGGTGACGATGACACCTTCAGAAAGCATGTTCAGGCGGTGACCACTTCTGCCGACTCTCTGGATCAGACTGCTGACCTGTCGAGGGGAAAGATACTGAACCACAACGTCAACGGAGCCTATGTCTATGCCCAATTCGAGGGTGCTCGTGCAAACTAGGGCTTTTAGGTCGCCGGCCTTGAATTCGTCTTCGATCTGGGCACGCTCTTCCTTTGATAGGGAACCATGGTGAACCGCAATGTCGGTTCGGCCGAGCTGATTAAACTTGTAGCCGAGCATCTCGGCATTTTGCCTGCTGTTCACAAAAATCAACGTTGACCTGTGAGCGTCAACAAGCTCAGCTATTCTCCTAATTCTCGCCGCAGCTTCAGGTGAAGTTCGAAGCTTACCTGCCAAATCATAATCAGCGTCAGCTGGACTCGGGTTCTCCACGGTGTACTTGTAACCCTTCGGGAGCAATGCCTGAACAACCTGCACGTCTCTGTTCGTGCCAGCGACGAACTTGGCGACATCATCTGGATTGCCTACCGTTGCCGATAATCCTATTCTCTGGAAATCTTTTTCTACCACCTCGGAAAGCCGCTCCAGCGCCACGGAAAGCTGAACTCCACGCTTGCTGGAAGCCAGCTCATGCACCTCGTCAACGATCACGTACCTGACGTGACTCAAGTGCTGTCTCATTCGCAAGCCTGGCAGAATGGCCTGAAGAGTCTCAGGCGTCGTAACAAGCATGTTTGGCGGCGAGATCGCCTGCCTCCTACGAAGCTTTGCCTCCGTGTCCCCATGCCTAACCTCTACTGAAATATCAAGTTTTGAAGCCCAAAAACTCAACCGCCTCAGCATATCGCGATTCAAAGCCCTCAAAGGAGTGACGTAAACAATCGCAATACCCTTCTCATCTCTCTGCTGAATGAAACTGGAGAAAACGGGAAGAAGAACGGCCTCTGTCTTTCCACTTCCTGTAGGTGCAATCAACAAGACATTCTGCCTAGATAGAATTGGGGAGAAAGCCAGGACCTGCGGAAACGTGGGCTCAAAAAAGCCTAACTGCTCTAACCCTTCACGAATAGACTTTGCGAGCAGGTCGAAAACGTTAGATTTCGAAACTTCACGCATGAAGAGGATTCCCTAGAATAATCCGCTGAGTAGGGTTTATTCTTTTAAGTCTGCGTGACTTGGAAAGAGAGCTTCAGACCCGCATCTTCCTGATATTTAATCGAGACTTTTTCCTTGAACCTACCCTTTACCAATATGTTTCGGAACTGCAGCGTCAGCGTTTCTTTTCTGCTACAAAAAACCATCTCATTTCGGCTGTTCACCCACACAGTCAAACCTCTTGTCTTTCCCTTATGAATCAAATGTATGAATGCGTCTTCTTCGCCTGATTGCAGCAGACCCACTGCGCTTGAACCCTGCAGACCGCAGAGAAGAGAGTACAGCGCCTCGTCCGTCTCTTCCTTCTCGCTCAGTAGCTCTTCGAAGTAATGCGGAATAACCTCAGAATCGATAAGTTCAAGCTTTTCAGATTCAAACACGTGCGCTTTGCCCAGCTTGACTCTGAGCTCCTTGTAATTCTGAACCTTGCCATTGTGCACCGAAGCAACAGTCAGCTCCGGATCGCGTTCCACGACGTAGGGCTGAGCAGTTTCTTTGAACTTTGTCGTGGCCATAAACTCGGGGCTTGGCATCCTCACATGTCCAATCAAGACAGAAGCTTCACCAGCATCCACAATGGTGGCTAACTGCTTCGCAGGCGAATCTTTGCCAATTTTACCGATCTTCCAGTGAACGACGCCTCCATCCTTGTCGAGGAGGGCGATGCCTGCGCCGTACCCGCCGACCGGCGTAAGCTCATCAGCGAACTTGTGAACCTCCAGCTTTTCCAGAACCCTCAAGGCTGCAGGGATTGGAACCGAGTTCTTGAGTATGAAGCCAAATATGCCGCACATTCGCGTCGCCTCAACGATATGGATCGCAATGCCTTCAATACATAAATAGTTTGGTCGACTGATGAAATTTGGAAGATGAGGAAACCTCATCGCTTCACTTGATTTGCCATTTCTACTGCACTAATCCTTCATCTCTTTGTTTAGTATGATGACTAGTTTCTTAGAAAAACCTTTAATTCAACTGTTGCCATTATGGTAACGCGGGAAAGGAGAATGAAAAGGTTAGTTTCTTGCATAATGCTGACACTGCTTATGGCAGGTATGATCTTCATAGCCGTTGACATCAAACGAGCCTCTGCAACAGCCGTAATAGTCTACATCAACAGTGACGGAAGCATTTCTCCAGTTTCTGCACCCATATCAAGTTACGACGACGTCATTTATACTCTTACGGGCAACATCAGCTATCCCGCATACGCGGGAATCGTCGTTGCAAGGAGCAACATAGTGCTTAATGGAAACGGCTTCACCGTACAGGGAAATCAAACGAGCCCCGGTGGAAACGGAATAGACCTTACCGACACAAACAACGTGACCATCAAGAACACTGTCATTCAGTACTTTGACTACGGCATCTACCTGATGAATTCAAATCGAGAATGGATCATCCAAAATAATGCAACAAGCAACACGTACGATGGCATCACGCTTGACTCCTCTTCAAGCTACAATAGTGTAACAGGAAACATCGTGACTGCAAACACAAATGGCATTTCCGTCTATTCTTCCTCAAATAACATTATTGCGGGTAATTACGCTGCGGGAAACGGTTACGGCATCTACGTCTCGTCCTCCTCAAATGTCTCGATCGTGGGCAACACAGCAATAGCAAGCAACGTTTCAGGCATATACCTATACTCTTCTTCAAACAACACTATCATGTCGAATAACATAACTGCAAGTCTAAGTGCTGCTAGTATCTTACTCTACTCCTCAAGCAACAACCTGCTTGGTGGGAACACAGTAATATCGAGCAACGTTGGCATCGAACTTACCTATTCATCAAGTTACAACAGAGTCGAGGATAACACGGCAGCATCAAACCACTATGGCGTCTGGCTATACGTTTCTTCAAACTACAACACAATTATCGGCAACAACGTAACGTCAAATACCATCTATGGCATCTATTTGGTCAACCTCTCAAGCAGCATTATCTACAACAATAATTTCATAAACAACACTTCCCAAACCGGCCTTAGCAACTCCGCAAACACTTGGGACAACGGTTACCCTTCAGGCGGA
>DASPTR010000177.1:0-2884 GCA_035623315.1 Candidatus Acidiferrum sp.
TTTGCAAACCAAGCCCTAAGCGTGGAACATTTGGCTAAAACCAAAAAGATGCAGCCGAAAGTCTATGCAGTTCCTAAAGAGATAGACGAAAACATAGCGGCGCTGAAGCTTTCTACGATGAACATACGAATAGACAAACTAACAGGCGAAGAGAAGAAATACCTGTCAACGTGGGAAATGGGAACAATCTAACATAAAACAGAAAGTCATGGTAAAACTTAAAAGGTGTAAAGAAGTAAACATGGCTTACATGGTGAAACAAAAATGGTAAGCAGGGATCAAACGATCGGAGGAGTTATTTTCATAGTATGCCTCGCAGTCGCAATATTCTATCTAGTCACACTGTTCGATCCATGGTGGCTTTCAGTCTTCGGAATAACTGTCACATGGGTGTCTGATGTTCAATTCTGGATCATCGCGGTGCCTGTCTTCATAGCGTTTGTTGCAATAATGGGCATAGGAGCATGGATAGGCTGGACAATGGCAACCACGCCACCGCCAAAACCGATAGAGGAAATCACGACTGAGATGGAAGAGAAGAAAGAAGAAACACCGCCACCGCCGCCAGCAGAACCTGCGGAAGAAACAAAACCGGCTGAGGAGACTCAAGCTCAACCAGCAGCAACCACTGAAGACAACAAACCTCAAAGAAAGAGAAGGACATAAGCAGTCCTTGAACTCCTTTTTCTAGCAACACCCAAACAAGTTAGTACCTTCTGCAAGTATTATAAACAAGCGTATTTGCTGTCCTCAATATCCTATTCTCGTCCAACCTGTTAAAACTCGAATTTCAAACCTAGACGCAGCGCCAAGCTACAGTCATTGCTGGATTATAAGTAGGTCAGTGTACCAGCGTAGAAAAGCGTTCAATGGTGCGTTACTAGCAACGAGTAAAGCTTATGAAATAGGAGAATCTTCAGAGGTTCACGGGTACAGAGTATGGTTTCGAAAGAGAAGAAGCAAAGACAAGTCATTATTGGTCACGTCGGCATTGAAGCGTCCAGTCTTGAGAACGCGAGGAAGTTCTATGAAGTGTTGTTAAAGGCGCTCGGCTTTCGCGTGATACTTGACTCGAAAGAGTCTGTTGGCTTCTCGAATGGGAATTTCCAGATCTGGCTGAGCGAGCCAATGAAGCAGAGGTTCAAATGTGAAGCCCCCACAGGGGAAGAGTTTGTAGTATCTGAACACGTGGCAATTCTGGTTCCAAACAGGAATAAGGTCGACTCTGTCGCCAAGAAAATGAGAGACAACGGGTTCGACATTCTGTTCCCTCCTGAAGAACAACCTCAATTCACAGAAGGATATTACGCAACGTCATTCTGTGACCCAGACAACCACGTCATCGAAGTCTACACCGAACCTGAGAAAGAATAACAACCAAGAAACCTCTTCCTAACCCTGCTTTTCTCGAGCAAGTCAGTCTTACCGGGGCGCATTTTCGGAAGATTCATATCTCTCCATTGGCACGGGTCAAATCATGCCCTCCAAGATGGGAGAGAGGTACCTCAGAGACTATACAGATGATGAACTTCGAGCCCAAGCCAGTGAACTCGAAAGTGCAGTCACGATTCCTGTAAACGTCGAGATAGAGGCAGACCATAGGGTACTGAACCTAAGCGAAATGGAAACAATCCTGAGACGTGCGAAGAGAATCGTTCTCCAAGACTGCGGCTGTCGCATGGACAAGAAAAACTGCAGCGCCCCGCTTGACGTGTGCATAAACATAGACACTCCAGATGATTACGTTGCCACGCATGGAACAAACAACGCGCGCATGGTCACTCTTGAAGAGGCCCTCAACGCCCTGAGAAGAAGCCACGAGGCGGGCCTTGTACACATGGCTTACACGATGAAAGGCAGCGACCGAGCTACTCTAATGTGCAGCTGCTGCCCCTGTTGCTGCCACACCCTAGGTGGACTTCTTCGCCATGGAATAGCAACTCATATTCTCACTTCCAGGTTCATCTCCGAACAGGATCCCAAAAAATGTGTGGAATGCGGTCGATGCGTTGATCGATGCGTTTTCGGCGCTCGCGAACTCAACAAAGGCGAACTCAGGTATGACAGTTCCAAATGCTTCGGCTGCGGACTCTGCGTTTCCACTTGCCCTGCCCTCGCTATAACTCTAGTACCACGACGTTAGAGGAACGTGCAACATGAGGAAGGAGCCCGTCAGATATGCCTGAGAAGTCAACTACAGAAGTAAGAACTGTGTGCCACCGCGATTGTCCTGACACGTGTTTTGTAGATGCCCTCGTTAAAGATGGTCAGGTCATATCCACACGAGGCAGTAGAGAGAACCCGATAACTCAAGGATTCCTGTGCCCACGAGGAGCTGGAGATCCGAAGCGAGTCTACAGCAAAGAACGCGTCCTCTATCCCCACATAAGAATCGGAGATGAGTTCAAAAGAGCTTCTTGGCCAGGAGCTATCGAGTATGTTGGCAGCAGACTATCTAGCGTCTTAGCGAACTATGGCAACGAGGCCGTCCTATTTTACGATTATCCAGGCAACCAAGCCTGCCTAAGCTTGCATTACTCCCAAAGACTTTGGCGCGCATTAGGCGCAACAGTTACTGACGGCGCCCTTTGCAGCACGTCGGGACACACTGGAATCGGACTCCACTACGGACTCACATACGGTCTAGGATTTGAGGACCTCTTCAACTGCGGAGTTGTCCTGTTTTGGGGGAACAACGCGAAGGTCAGCTCGCCTCACCTTTGGGCCTTGGCGCTGCGGGCAAGAAAAGAAAAACATACGATGTTGATATCCGTTGACCCTAGAAAGAGTGAGACGGCTGAGAACTCTGACCTCTGGCTGAACCCTTGCCCAGGCAGCGACGTAGCACTCTTTTACGGAATAGCATTATACCTAGTTGAACATG
>DASPTR010000178.1:0-17613 GCA_035623315.1 Candidatus Acidiferrum sp.
AGTTGATCATCTCAAGCAAGTCATCCAAATCATCCCACCGAGGAGTTCTCAAAATCACTCTACGCTTGTCCAATGCAAAAAACTCGCGAAGAACCGTTCCAGCTTTCATAGCTTCACAACACCCTCGCTTGGCTTTAACATTTTCGAACAGCGTCAAAAATCAGCTGAAAGCACGATTCACTGTTGATGCTTTCGTATACACCACAGGCACAGGCCTCTCTGATTAAGCTATCACCGCTCGAGAAACAGAGTTTTTTGACCGCCCAAAAGGCCCCATTTTCAAGCTCCTAGCCTTCAACGATAGAACATTGCACTGTATGGGCTAGGCTAAACAATAGATATTTCGCGGATCGCGAGATCGAACTCTCACTATCAGGTGATAATGGTGGTAAACGTAATACTCAGCTCAAGTCCATATCACTAGCATTCACTACGAGCCAAACCTGAACTATGCGGTGTACAAAAGCATAAACGAACGCCACGATGACTCGACTCTAAAGCCGACAATTCGTCGTCAGCCTAGAAGAAGTCACCAAATCGACCGCGATTCGACCTAATGCAGTAGCCAGAAAACTCCTTCAATGAAAACGATCTCGTAACGAAAAAGCGCAAGCAGGATAAACTTTCCTCAGCAACAAAAAGCATCAGTTCGACATGGAAACTTCAGCTCTGCAGAACCGCTTTGGCATAGCAGTTCCGCACGTCTTGATCAAGAAACACATTCACCCGCTCAGTGATTGGCAAAAGGCAAAGCGTCTGGCTGATGCGGTCTTTTGATCCTTTTTTCGAAGCTATTACGAAGCTAAGGACCTTGAACTTCGCATGGAGATTTTCAACGGTTTTTATATGAGGCCACGGTCAAGTCCATGCTCAAGCTCAGGTCGTCGGAAGGAGAAGGCTGAAACGCGCTTTTTTGGTGATTTCCACCTGGAATTGAGCTTTTGGGATTTTGCTTTTTGGCCACAAGAGTCAGCTATTTGTGGCCTTTGAATTTTCGATTTGAAACAAGGAAAATACTAGGTTTTTATCATGGAATAAGCTCTAGAACAGACTATGAGGCCAAACAAGGCAATTCGAAGCTTCGTCTGGAAAGGGGGCTTGAAGCACGTTTACAACGATCAAATTCGCTTAATGTTATCAGTTCTTCCATATTTCAGATTTTGAAATAACCGCTTTAATCGTTGCGACCGTAGTTTCAGATAGACAAAGAGGAAGGTGTTAGGCTTGAATCCCGACCAATTTGGAGACGAAGTCGAGACCATTGAGCGAAATGCCAACGGTGGGAAGACCCGGACTGATTGGGATTGGGGTAATTTCAAGAGCACCGAAGGTTTTCCTGTTGACGACAATATGATTAATTGGACAATTGGACAAGATCAGGCCTTAAAAGAATGTTTTCTCTGTTTGGACGAATGGGTGCACAAGCTCAAGTGGCTTGAAGAAAAGAAGTGGTATGAGGGCTGGGGCAACCCTAACGGGGACAAGCCCTCGGCGAAGACTGTGATAAGTCCCGGACCATATCTGCTGCTTCTAGGTGATCCTGGAACGGGCAAATCCCTGATTGGAAGAGCTTTAGCAGAGAAGCTCACGCAGGTGTACAAGGAGAACGGAATCAAGCTCTTTGATGTCCTCTGCTGGAAAAACCCGACTCTGCCCAGCGAACCGAGGATTTCGATGAATAGAGCTGGTGAAGGAAAAAAGGTTCTTCAAAAAGAAGAACTTAAGGAATTCAAAAGAAAATTCACCACTAAGATAGGGCTAAAGACGCTGGAGGCTTTCTTGATCGGGATAGGTTTGGTCTTAATCGCTCTTGGCTTGTATTTCATGGCTCAAGCTTGGCAGGTTTGGAGCTTAAATCCTAAGATAGGTGGGGTGGCACTCCGAGACAATTACAGCAGCTTCGGTGATTATCTGGTTGACAGATTCGTTGGTCTTGTCCCACTTACCTTCATTCCAGGCGGCAGTTTGATATTTTTCGGCATCTTCATTTGGTGGCTCTCCAAAATGATGGGCGGTGGAGGCCTGAAGGGCATTGGAGGCGCCCAGCAAAGCGACATTCCAAAGTTGATAGTCGACAACAGTTCAGAACGTGCACCTTTCGTAGACGCTACTGGCCACAGAAGCGCTCAACTCTTCGGCTCAATAGCATGGGACCCATATCAGACAGGTGGACTTGGTACTCCTGAGCATCAAAGGGTAAGCGCCGGTGACGTTCACGTTGCTTCACTCGGAATCCTTTACATCGACGAGGTTAAAAACCTCGATCAAGAGGAAGCAATAACTCTGCTAACAGTGCTCGAAGATGGGCAGTTGCCGATTACTCTGAGGGGAAGAATAAACGGAGGAGACACGGCCGCCATGGCAGTTTCAACCGAACCAGTTCCAGCCATAACTTTTCTCGTGGGAGCCGGCAATTTTGATAGCATAAGCCAGATTCACCCCGCCTTGATGGATAGAATCTACGGTTATGGGAAGGTTGTGAGAATGAACAATGACATGCCTAACACAGTAGGAAATAGGCGCAAGTACGTGCAGTTCATATCTCAGGAGGTCCAACGCTTCAATTTGATACCGTTCAGCAGGAAAGCCTGCGAAGAAATCGTGGAAGAAGGAAGGCGAAGAAGCAACAAAAAAGATGCCTTGACGACAAGGTTTAGACCATTGATTTCGATCATCAAGACTGCAGCAACCCTGGCGATGAACGAAGGTTGCAGCGCTGTTGAAGATAGACACGTAAGAGAGGCAATTGAGCAGCACTGTAAGACGATTCAAAGGCAGATTCTGGAGCATGACATGAACGAAAGGGGCAAGCTGTTGGAAATAGAAGCTAAAGGAGTCAGGTTAGGACAAATACACGGCCTGGCTGTGACGATGGATCCATATAGTGGGGAAATGACTGGGAACGTATTGAACGTAAAAGCCCACATGATCAACAGAAACAAGCTTCCAAGGAACTATCCAATTAAGGGTTATTACAAAGTGACGGGGGTTGCCAAAGGTCAGAGCTTCATCTCAGATAGTATAGCAAAAGTCAGAAGTGTTATCCTGCAGAAATACGGGCTCGACATAGCTCAAGACTACCTGACACACATAGACTTTGCCCAATCCTATGGAGTAGACGGGCCTTCTGCAGGCGTGACGATGGCGATCCTGTTGTGCTCACTTATTGAAGGTAAACCGATAAGGCAAGATGTGGCCGTTACTGGCGAGATAAACTTGGGCATCGGCGACTCCATCCAGGTAACTGCAGTAGGCGGCGTTTACGAGAAGATCAAGGCAGCAGAAGCTTGGGGATTCAAGAAAGTAGTCATTCCGCAGAAGAATTTCGAACACTCAATTGACATAAAAGACTGTAAAATCGAGGTAATTCCAGCCGCAACGCTAGAAGACTATTTGAAGGTGTGTCTAGTCGAGAAGCCTACTCTTGAAATTCCCTTGCAAGCTTATAAGCACAGAAAACCCTAGAAAAGCGATTAAAAGACGAGCTTTCATTTCTCATTTCCTTTAGCCAGAGGCATTGTTAGCTGATGAGAGAAGTCGATAAGGCCGAAATTCGCAAATGGCGGAAGAGAGGTTTTTACAGTGAAAATGTTCTGGTCAAACTTCTCCAAAAGAGTGGTTTCAATGCAGTTCGTGTTCCCGTCAGTAATCCGAGTTTGAACCCGCTGCCAGACATCATAGCCAGGAAGGGTCAAAATGTCTATGCTTTCGAAGTGAAGAACGCCAGTTACTATGCTTACTTTCCGATACAGCAGGTTGACAAACTCTTCAGGTTTCTCGATGAATTTGTTCCTTCAAACAACGGAGACAAGCATGCAATTTTGGCCGCACATTTAGGCAAAAAATGGATATTCAAAGAAGTTCCATGGAAAGACTGGGAGAAAAAGAAATTGCCCGAAAAGGCGAGAATACTTAAGCGAGACAGGGGGAACTTTGAGTTGGGGAAGTCGACAAGTGAATAATGAAGAATCGGCTGTTTGCGGTTCGTCATTGTGCAAGACCTACCAAGTCGGAGATACTCAAATCGAAGTCTTGAAGAGTGTGGACATCAGCATTGGAAAAGGTCAATTCACAGTTATAAGTGGAGATTCGGGCTCTGGAAAAACCACACTTCTCAACATCATCGGGAGCATAGACAGACCAACAAGTGGGAAAGTAATTGTTCTAGGAGAGGATCTGAGTGTTCAAGACGAAGATTCTCTTGCCGCTTTTCGCTGCAGCAACATCGGCTTTGTCTTTCAATCTTACAATCTTATTTCGACTCTAACAGTGGCTGAAAACGTTGGGTTCCCCATGGAATGGCTCAGAAAACCAACTGATTACGTGGAAAAACGCGTTCAAGAGTTATTGGCCATGGTAGGTTTGAGTGCTCGGACCGAACACTTCCCTTTCCAATTGAGCGGAGGCGAACAGCAGCGCGTTGCTTTCGCCAGGGCTCTAGCAAACGACCCCCCATTGTTATTGGTCGATGAGCCAACTGGAAACCTGGACAGACGAACCAGCGCTCAAGTCGCTGAAATACTCAACAATTTGAAAGATGAAGGCAAGACCGTTGTCGTTGCGACGCACGACGAAGAAATAGTCAAGGCTGCTCATCAACTGTTGCGTTTGGAAGAAGGAATGCTGACAAATGTCAAACGCTGAAACATTCTTCCCAATAAACGATCTATTGAGGAGAAAACTGCAGACAGGCCTAGTCATCGCAGGCCTCGCTCTTTGCGTCGCATCAACACTCTTCGTTCTCTCGCTAAGCGGCAGAACAGGGTTCGGAGCACTGGCAACTAACGAAAGCAAGCTTACAGCCGGCTTCGCCGTGATCTTCTCACAATTCATCATTCTTGCTGAAATTCTAGTTTTCGCCGTTGGGATCGTGACAATCTCCTTCTTAGTACACACGATGATGTCTGAACGAACGAAGGACATCGGCCTGATGAAAGCGGCGGGATGCCCTAACGACGTTGTGTTCAGCTATTTCATGACCGAACTGGTCATAGTGACTCTCGCAAGCTGCTCTCTAGGTGTGATCATTGGAACCGTTGTGGACTACGCGGCAAGCAACTTTCTTGGCAGCATCGGATTGGAGGCTACGCAATGGCAAATCAACCCTTTGGCGATTTTGGTCACCTTCGTCGCATTTGTGGTTCTCTCTTTGATAGTTGGGGCGAGACCTATCTTGGCTGCGACTAGAGTCAAACCCGCAGTGGCTCTTTCACCCAGTTTTTATTTCGGACTAAGCAGAGAATCCGATTTCAAAGGTATTGCTAAGGCGGGACTCACGGCAAAGATGGCCGTTCGTAGCCTGTTCCGTCGCAAATCCACGAGTTTCCAAATCCTCCTCTGCTTGACTATAGTGTTCATTCTAGTCACGGTTTCCGTCGCAGGGGGAATAATTGCCGATCAGACCACTACGAATTGGGTTGAGAGAGCCGTTGGAAAGAATGTGCTCCTGATAGCCAATCGTGAGATGACGTCGCAGTATGAATCATTAATGTCAAAATTCTACACAGGTCTACCAGAGCCACAGTTTAACTATACTGACCAAAAATACTTGGCACCTGACGAGCTGCTCGCCAATCTAAGCCAATGGGTGAACCTGAAAATTGATCCGCGCCTAGTAATAACAGCGCAGGTAGACGAGGTGCAAGGCATAATCCTTGGTGAGACGACGGGCGAGACGACGACGGTCGGAGACCATCGAGAAGGCACATCCTTAATCGTCGGTGTAGAGCCAGAGAACGTGGTCGGTAATTGGTACTTGAGCGGCAATTTCTTGACTACAAATCAGGATTCGTCCGTTGTAATCGGGGACACTCTGGCTGCGACGATGTTCTCCCAGCCTTTGAGTCAGAGTTTGATGCTTTCTGGTCGCACCTTCCAAATAGCAGGTGTCTGCTTGGACCCTATCAACAATGGGAACGTGACGTATGTTCCGCTTGAAACTCTTCAAGGGATTACGGCTATCTCAAGACCGAACATCATCATGGTCGAAATCACTGATCAGGCTAACAGGATGAAGATATTGGATCAATTGAACAGAACTGTCAATGCTATAGATCCTGAATTTGAAGTCTCGCAGCTTAACGTGGTATTAGACAAGCAGTCGAGTTTTCTCAATTACCTGTGGTCTGAAGTGATGCTCCTACCTCTTCTCTCACTGGTCGCAGCGACCCTTTGCATGGTGGGCTACGTTACACTGGTGATCGATGAGCAACGAGATGAGTATGGAATACTAAGGGCCGTGGGAGCAAGACCTGGAACGGTCGTGAAGATCGTTATGGCGCAGAACTCACTTATTTTACTTTCAAGTTGGGCTGTTGGACTTGCTTTGGGAATAATAACCACAGTGTTGATATTAATCCCTGAACCCTACATTACGGGTACCACTATTTTGGAGATTTCCGCATGGCTCTTCGCCGCTTTGGCAGTGCTGCTTTTTTCAAGCCTGTATCCCGCCTTAAGATTCGTGAGAAAACCAGCCATCAATATCATGCTTCACCACTGAAAAATGCTCAAATGAATCTACGTAGGCTGGAAGCTGACTCAGAAAGTCTTGTATTTGAAGAATCGGGACCACAGGCACGTCATCAACTGCCTTGGTACTATTATTCGTGAGTGAGAAAATGACAGGAACCAGCTTAATCGAAGTCCACGATGAGCATCTTATCTTTATTGCTGAATCACGCAGAGATTCGCCCAAGGCTTTTGTCCTTTCTACCTGCTCCTTAACTATGTTGCGTAGCTTTGATGGATTTATCCCGTGCTGCCAGTGTTTGCAATCAGCACATATCGCTAGAGGCTTTCTGCATGCAACTAAATCTATTTCCATTCTTCTCCCCGAATGCTTAAACCTCACATTTCTGACTGGAAAGTAGCCGTTCTTTTCTAGGGTGAGAGCTGAAATCGCCTCGAACTCCTTCCATTGAAGGAGACCGGTGACTTGGCCAATGTCTGCTCCGAGGTTTATGGCCCTCACTGCTAATTTCAAGCGGTTGATGCTGTTGACTTCTATGAATTTTCCTCTAGCATAAATCATGCTTTCATTCTGCAACTTTTTTAGCATCCTTTGAGCCAAGTCTGAGGGGATTCTTGCTTCTTTATTTATTAGTTCGTGTGAAACGGCACGATCTTTGGTGAGGCTTAAGACTGTGATAATCAAGTTCTTTTCAATATGGGACGTATTATCCCTGAAATTATGCTTGAGCATGCCTAAATCTTGGCCTCAGGGAGTAGAGCTTAAAAGGCTTTCTCCTCACTACCATGCACGCCTTGCACATTAAGGTATTTTGATCCAATTAGTTGCAAAATGTTCCTTGCCTGCGATAAGTCTTGGCTTACGGACTTCGTGTTGTTGGTATTTTCAGAATGCAGTGTTCAAACGATCAAGCATGATTAATGCTCTGGGCGACGACCTCCGCAAAACGCCAAGTTCAAGTTGGTTAACGAAAATAAAAGTGGAAATGATAATAAAGAGATCCTACGAAACATGAAAGTTCGGACGTGAACTGAGAATGGAAGACGAATATGTTTCAAGAACGTCAAGATCCAGATCATTATACGAAAGAGCCAAACGAGTTCTCCCCACGGGAGTTTCGTATGGTATCAGATATTTCGCACCTTACCCGTTTTATACTAAGAAGGCGCGCGGAAGCAAGCTTTACGACGTTGATGGAAACGAATACGTAGACTTCTGGCTAGGACACACGGCACTCATACTTGGTCACGGCTATCCTCAGGTTATCGCGGCTGTCAAGAGGCAATTGGATGATGGCACGCAATACGGGACGTCGCACGAACTGGAATTAGACCTCGCGGAGCAAATTGTCAAAATGGTTCCATCTGTGCACATGACCAGGTTCACCAACTCGGGAACGGAGGCGAACATGTACGCCGTTCGACTCGCGCGTGCCTACACAGGGAAAAACAAGATCGCAAAATTTGAAGGAGGATGGCACGGAGGCTACGATGCCTTACAGGTGGGCGTGAAGTACCCGTTTACACTTCCTGAATCAGCAGGATTGACAACCACAGCCACGCAAGAAACCCTTCTGCTTCCATTCAACGATGCCGCAGGAGTCGAAGCAAAATTAAGCCAAGAAAAGGAAGTAGCTGCGGTGATTGTCGAACCTGTCCTCGGCGGAGGCGGTGGAATCCCCGCAGAGAGAACGTTCTTGAAAGCTTTGAGAGAACTGTGCGACGAAAGAGGAATCCTTCTAATATTCGATGAAGTGATCACTGGTTTTCGATTATCTCCTGGCGGAGCACAAGAATACTACAAGGTCACGCCTGATTTGACTGTTTTTGGTAAGATCATGGGAGGCGGCTTTCCCGTGGGCGCATTCGGCGGCCTAAAGGAAATCATGGAAAGAGTTGATACGCTGAAGTACAAGCGTCCGCATTTTTCTTTTCATGGCGGAACCTTTTCGGCAAACCCCATAACGATGACTGCAGGATTGACTACGCTAAGAATTTTGGAAAACGGCAAACTGATAGACAAGCTTAACGCCGTTGGAGAAAGAGTGAGAAAACAAATGACCAAAATATTTGAGGAAAAAGACATTGCGGCACAAATCACGGGAACAAGCTCTCTTTTCAACGTTCACTTCACGAAAGAAAAAGTCACGGATGCTAGGGGCGTTTCCGAATCAGATCTGAGGAGGCAAAACGAGTGCGACTTGAACCTGATCAGGAACGGCATCTTCAAGTTGCCCACGCACACTGCTGCTTTGAGCACCGCTCATTCTGAGACTGACATAGAAAAGTTGCTTTCAGTGACAAGAGCATATGCGGCGACATGAAAAAACACGATTGCAGGGCAGCTTCGACCACGCTGATCGGGTTTCCTCAACAAAATCGATTGAAACTCGCGCACAGTTGATCGCCTCAAATGAGGGATCAACGTGGCTTCGGATGGACTCAGTTCAGCATGCTCTCTGCTTTCTTAAGGTCCAAGAGGGTGTTCACGTTGAAGAACGTTCTGAGTTCCGGATCCAATTGTGTCAAAACAAGCGTAGACACGTAGCGAATTCCTTGTAGCCTGTCAACCATGGCCTGCATATTCAGCCTTCCCTCGTTAAGAGCGTCGTTTGAGGCCACCTCCGCCATTTTAGTGCGATAAACGGCCTGCAAGGGTTCTATGTGGCCATTCGGCCATCGAGGAATGACTGCATTCTTATTCATGCTAAGATCGAGCAAAAGCGATAGAACACTGCGAGAAACGAATGGGATATCACAGGCTAAGACCAATGAATACTCACCGTGCGCAGATTCAAAGC
The DNA here is from genome assembly GCA_035623315.1 of Candidatus Acidiferrum sp. GTDB lineage: Archaea > Thermoproteota > Bathyarchaeia > Bathyarchaeales > Bathycorpusculaceae > DASPTR01. The sequence continues at coordinate 9,273 of DASPTR010000178.1, forward strand.
CTGTCAAAACGCCGACTAGCGGAGTCTGCACGTCTCTCCTGTCGACCACGATGCGAGTGTCTGGCAATACGTAGTCTCGATACTCTGCCTCTTGTGCAGGTGAGCTTACCACCAGTATTGTTTCGTCGACAAGATTCTTAGCTGAATCGAGAACATGCTTTACAAGAGGCTTTTTTCCTAGCAGAAGCAATGCTTTATCTTGTCCCAATCGGGTCGAAGAACCACCCGCAAGAATTATTGCCGAGTTGCTCAAAAGACTAGATCTCCTGCTTGGATTTGAGCCATTAGGGCGATATCTATTGTATAAGTGTTTGCATGAAAAAACGCGCGGAACGCGCCGCAATTCAAAGCCTGTTAGTGGAGAAGAAGTCTTTATGATATAAATATCTGCGGGAATATTGCGAAGCTGGAAATAGGACATATTAGTCGACTAATGGTTTACTTCGTTTAGGGAGCGAATGAACATGCATGAAATCAAGGAATTGAGCCGCATAATCTGCAACAACTGCGACGAAAAAGAGTATGAGAAATGCAGAAGCTGCAGAATCTATCAGTTGGTCAACAGGATAGCGGATCGCTAGTCCTCGGCTTGAATTACATTTTGTCGATTTCTTTTGCCATCCCATCCAGTATTCTCGTGAACGGATGCTCTGGCTTATCTTCAATGAAAACTACGTTTCCCTGGGCTCTTAGAACATCGCAGAAACATGGAATTACCCCCAGGAGTGGAGCATGATAAGAATCTTTAACCCTTGTTTGCATAGATTCTTGTCGTGTTGAGGTAGGCACATCCAGGACCTTGTTCAAGACTATCTCAGTTTTCTTTTCAAACAGGTCATAGAGCTCTCGTAACATACGTTTCGTTCCGTCAACGTCAGACTTGTCAAAAGTCGTGGCTACGATTACTAGGTCAGAGGTGACGATGGCGTTTATGGACGAATATTGCAGGCCGGGACTAGTGTCCATGATAATGTAATCAAGAGACCTAGCGTTAAGGAGCGAATTTCTGAGATCCAAAAGTCTTCCTAAAGCTCTCATTTCCCATTTTCTATCTTTTGCTGACATGTCTCTGATCGCTTCAGTGGCGGGATTAGCTAGCCCAAGGAATAGCTTTCCTCCGTTGTGAATTCTGTCCGTCGAATCCACCAGCACCTTGTCAATTTCGCACGTGCCATTCAGATAGTCGTTGAGCCAATAGTCTCCCTTCGTCACGTTCAAAAGCGTGGCAAGACTCGGAGCTCGAAAGTCGAGATCAAACAAGCAGACGGTCTTTCCCTGTTTCACGAAAGTTGCGGCCAGGTTGAGTGAAAGAAGAGTTTTTCCCGTTCCGCCCTTGTATGAGTGTACAGCTATTATTTTGCCCAACCAAGTCACCCTTTGCCGTCTCTTTCGACGTAGAAGTACGCCTTCCGGCCGTCCCTTTCTTTCTTCAAGTAACCCATGATTACGAGTTGGTTGAGGTATGCACTTTCGACGGCTCTGGCTCTCTGAGTCTGTTGAGCGATTTCGTCGGCTGTTGCACGACCAAGTCGGCAGAGTGTCATAGCCGTTTTTCTCAGGTGATCAGGCATAGACAACAACGTCATGACATCTAAAGGAGCATCTTTAAGTGGCAGGCCCATATCTTTGTGATCGTGTTTCTGCATTTCGATCATGACTTCGATCTTGTCGTTTAGTCTTTCCAAGCTTTCTTTGATCTTTTCGAGTACTTGGACTGGTCTTTTTCCCAGCATTTCCTGGTCTGTCACTGTGTTTTCCTCATAACTGTTTTACGAGTGTACAAATAACTAGTTGACGTAGTGTGTATTAAGGCTTACGACATCTCACTAAGAAGATCATGTACTTATTCAGAAGATAAATGGCAGGTTAATGATGAAATGATCATCGGAGACATATTCAGACTAGTCGAGTTTCTTGTCTGTTTTGAGTTTGAATCTTCTTTCGTAAAGAACGAAAAAGGCGCCACTACTGGAATCTAATCGGGCTCGTTGAAAAGATGGTAAAGAGGGTTCTTGTGCTTGAAACGCACGTTTAGAATGGTACTGGAGTCCTGTTTCTGGCTTCTTCTACGATTGGAAGGACCTGTTTCAGTTCTCTGAAGTACTTGAGGACTGTTATGCCTCTTTGGGTTATGGCATAAACGATTCTTCGTTTTCCGACGGTTCTTTCCTCGACGAGGTTTTGTTTTATCAAGAAGTCCAAGTACTCTTTCAATACGCTACAGTTGACGTTAGCCTTGTACATTATGTGAGTTAGCTTAAGTGGTCCGCGATGGGCCAACACTTTGAGTATGTCGATATACATTTCGAGTTTAGATCGCCTCATCATTGAACCTCTTTCGCGTTACATTGACCCTTTTTATATAAAGCTTTTATGGATTCAAGCTACGTCTTCTTCGTAGTTAGCCTCTGTCAGTAGCTTCCTTTCTTCTGCACTTTCAGTAATACATTCATTCTACTTTGGAAGGCCGTGACTAGGTCGTCCAGCAATATTCGTTGCAATTCCGTCGACAGTTCATCTATGTTTTCTTGGAACACTTTGGCCATCTTGCCTTCCAAGATCTTTCTTTGCTTAAGTGAGATGTTATTTTTCAATTGTCCTCCTCCAACGTTCGTGCGGTGAAATATGCTGCTAGTACTTAACTGTCTTATGAACCAATAATCTGAATCGAGAATACATTACATATCTTCTAACCCGCTGAAATTTCCTCTTCTAACAGATTTTCTGCCATGATCCTCTCGAATGCTAGTTCAGAGTTTGAGCCTAATAATTCACGATTCATAATTGATTTATGTTTGAAGAATGGAACGTTGCAAATGGCGTGTCAAATGCGAAGATCAAAACTCGAGTTATACCAAGAAATTCTTGAGGCTCTGAAGGATAAACCTCTAAATGTTGACTGCCTATCGTACCAAACCAACATTGATTGTGCCGCCCTGAAGCAGAGGCTGAATTTTCTGATTCAAAATGGTCTGATCAAAGAAAAGACGCTGAAGAGAGGAACACTTTTCGCCGTCTCTTACCGTGGCTTGGCGGTCTTGAAGGCTTTGAACGTTCAGAGGCACATGGAGCAAGTGAAGAAGGCGATGTTGGCAGCCGAGGGGACGATACAAGCTGAAATGCCTGCCCAGAAGCGGCAGCACTTTGATGAATGATTAAGTCTGGACATTGCAATTTCGGTTCGAAGTGTTCCTGATCACAGCCCAAATCGCACAGGATTGACACTCTACATTATAACCTTGCTGACCAATCTTTCGAGCAGTGAAGCGCTGACTTTTGCGGTCTAGTCTCGCCTAATTTTGATGGTGAGAAGATTTTTATTTTCGGTTTGTTTGATACCTGTTGCCGGATGACGAGAAGGCATTAGGTTGACATTCTGGATGAAATCTCAGAGTTACTCGGACGGCAATAGAGCTAGCAAATGGATTTTTGTATGACACTCGCCGCGTTTTCTATATCAAAAAATGAGGGTTGGCGGTTTAGATTCAACCGTCCGCTGACCAGCCGAATGCCTTAGCTACCAATGAAATATCTCTTATGTCGACTCTACCGTTGTGGTCAATGTCGCAGATCGGATTCCAGCCTGGAACTCCTGGACCTGTGCCGAACGCTCTTGCCACGAGGGCTATGTCTCGGATGTCTACTCTCAGATCGGGAACTCCGTTTGGACCCGAGATATCTCCTATGTGAGTCACGGTTACCATGCCGCCGCTGAGCGTGTTGTCAGACGTATGAGTCTCATCCACGACCGTGCTTGCCACGGCAGTTATGTTGTAATATCCGTAAGGCACTGAGGTGCAGTCCCAGCTGAATTGTAGAAGCTGCGTGGAGTTTGGCGGCATATTAGACAATGTTTGTTTTCCCGCTAGGCTGCCGTTGTAGTAAACTGAGACATCGAATGTTTCGTTTGCCTGTCCCTCGTTTATTGCTGTCACGTTAATGGTGATTGTGGTCCAGTTAGCGAGGATTGGGCTTCCAGTCCAAACTACGGGGTTAGATATGGTGACTGCTGCTATTCCAACGTCGTGTATTGGAACGGTGGTGTAAACTGGCATTGTCATTGTGGCGTTTGCAGTCAGACCATCGTCCTCTGTGACTATCAAGGAGATGTTGTACACGTTTGCAACAGTGTACGTGTGGTATACGAGTGGAGTAGTCTGCGTTGCGTATGAGCCATCCCCGAAATTCCAATAATAGGACACTATTGATCCATCAGGGTCGTTGGATAATGACGCGTTGAAAAGCACGGGCGTGTTTATGGCTGGATAAACTGGTGTGTGTGTGAAATTCGCGTATGGATAGACGATGATTCGTATCGACTTTGTCAGTGCGTTGGTGAGTTGTTCACTGTCCGTGACTGTTAGCGTTACAGTGTAGGTTCCGTAAGTCGCGTAGGAGTGGCTTGAAACGGCGCCAGTGCCCGTGTTTCCGTCTCCATAGTCCCAACCGTAGCTGACGATCGTTCCACCGTTTGGTGTAGAAGCTGAAGCGTTGAAAGTAACTGTCTGATTGGCGAAAGGCAGGCTTGGCGTGTAGATGAAGCTTGCCGTGGGGTACTGCCTCACGTTCACCTGGCTTGAGGTCGCGTTGCTCAACCCTTCACTGTCAGTGATGTTTAATGTTGCAACGAAGGTTCCGTAATTGGCGTAGCTGTGAGTAACTACGACACCCGTGGCGGTTTGACCATCTCCGAAGGTCCAGTAGTAATTGACTATTGTTCCCCCGTCCGGAGTCGAAGATGAAGCGTCAAAAGTGACGGTTTGACCTACTATCGGCCATGCCGGCAGGAACGTGAAGGCCGCGATAGGAGGCTTGATCACAGTTATCTCGTTGCCGGTGCTATTTGTAAACCCATAGTTATCAGTTACAGTCAGATTGACAGAGTAGTTCCCCACTGCCTGGTAAGTATGCGTTGTTGTAGGCGTGCTCACATTCAACTTGTTTCCATCTCCAAAGTCCCAGTAATAGCTGACGATTGATCCGCTAGCAGGCCTAGAGGCTGAGGCGTTGAACGTAACAAGTGTGTTAACCAGCGGTGTTGTCGGTTTGAAAGTGAAGCTGGTTGTAGGATACAACGTGACCGGAACTGTTTTAGTCGTGTACCCTTGAAGAGTCAGGTTGTCGATCACAGTCAGCGTCACGGTATAGTTTCCGACGGCAGAATACGAGTGAGTCGTGGTATATCCTGAGATCGAGTCATTAGGTGTTCCATCTCCGAAACTCCAAGAGTAGATCTCTATAACTCCGCCGGGAGAATAGCTTCCCGATCCGTCAAACGTGACATTTTGACCAACCAGCGCAACATTCGGCGTGAATGTGAATATGGCTACAGGCGGTTGCGTAGCGTAAGACGGCAAGAACAACGGACTCATGGTTGACAAAGCAAGAACAAATGTTACGAGAGCAACAAAAACGGTTTTTCTTCCATTAGACATGCTACATGTTCTCTCCTTTCTCACAAAGAAAATGCGTCATCCGATTATTAAGGCAGATGGAAAAATCTTCTAGTGATTAGATTAACCCGCAACGGACGTCTTTATGGAAATTTGCTTCAGCTTCGAAATCCATGTTAGCCTGCATCATTTTCAGTAGAGTTGGAATGGATTTCTCCTTCAAGATCCCTAAACACTCATCCTTGGATTGTTGAGTAATCAGAGCGTATTCGACGGCCATTATCGAATCTTAGTCCAAGGGCTAGCGGTATTCAGGCTTCATGTTGGTTTCGCGATATTTGCATGAAGGAACTGGCCTTTTCTGATGTTTTTGGCTGCAGTGCGTTTTTCTGGTTAGTTTTTTATTTCTAATAGTATAATCGTACCTGTGAGGATCTATGTCGAAGTCTGCGCGTGAGTTTGATTTGGGCGTGCTTGAATCTGAGTTGAAGGGGAAGACTCTGCTTGTTTATTGGTATCTTCTTCAAGAGCCTACTCATATGGTGGGCATTCGAGAGGTGCAGCGTGCTCTCGGCTTTTCGAGTCCTAGCATCGCGGTTCATCACCTTGAAAAGTTGCAGGGTTTGGGCCTTGTAAATAAGAGGGGAACGGGCGAATACGTGCTGGAAGAGGAAGTTAAGGTTGGTATCCTGAGGCTCTTCGCACATATGGGGCGTTTCATCGTTCCTAGATACCTCTTCTATTCTCTTCTGTTTACTACGATGTTGGCAACTTACCTTGCAGTTTGTGTGATAGGGCAGGTTTTTCCGAGTTATTACGCTTTGGCTTTCGGGTTGATTGGCACGATCGTGTTCTGGTTTGAGACTGTGAGAGTATGGAGGGCGAAGCCGTTTTGACCGTTCTAAAATGTAGACTTAAGAGATACTGTCCATACACTTACCTAAGGGGGCTGTCGTACTGAGAAGAATCTTTGCCTATTCAATAATTGCCGTCCTCGTGGGGCTTCTAGTAGTGCTGTTCCCGTTGATAACGTTCGTCTACGTTGGAACTGGAGGAAACAATCAACCAGCAACAGCCATATCACGAGGACTTACTGAACTGAATGGTTCAAGTTCACAGACGTCAAAGTCCGACACGTCTACACTGGAGAGCCTCGCTGTAAGCCTCGCGATTGCAGTGGCAGGGTTCATTTTTCTTAGGAGAAGAAGGCCTCAATCCGAAAGACACTATACGTTCGGGCAGTTGCCGTACTAGTTTTAGTACGGTCGCGTTCTCAAGCATAGCATTAACTGTGTCTATCTGCCCACGTTTATCCAGACGACTGGAAGGTCGTTGGAGAGGTAAGGGAGTTAAGATAGAATGGTACCAAAACAGGCGCAATCATGTTTACAAGTGGAAGAGCCCAAAAATATAGAAGTCACAGGCTTTCACCCATGCCGAAAAGGTCGAAGTGTGATAGTGGTCGTTCAAACGTGCAATCGTTGTGGCAGGTCTTTTATAGCAAAGCGCAAGCGCCAGCGGTGCCCACGATGTCTAGGCGTCCTCGTAACTAAGGCCACGGTTCTCAAAGCTTGACATGAAATTGTTTCGCCTTTTCTTAGGCTGAGTCTGCGTCCTTTGCGACCTTGCGCGCGAACGTTATGTATCCCGTGTGCGCAGTCATCAGCGTTTGAGGTCGTGTCTTGCCCCTTTCGACTTGCATTCCTCGCATCAAACATTCTACGGTTTCGACGTCCACGAACCCGTATTCATTCAAGGCTTCCGTCGTGTTGACTATCTGGTCCATTGTGGGGCTGAATGACACTATTGTCCCTGAAGGTTTGAGCGCCGTGTAGGCGTGGCGAACGACGAGCCACGGTGTTGCCAAGTCCAGAACAACTGCGTCGACGTGCGTCTCATCTATTCCTGATGTGATATCTCTGCTCTTCAGCTCGACCAAGTTTTCGAGTCCTGCACGTTTCAGGTTCTTCCTGGCGATTTCCAAGAATTCTTCTCGGATTTCATAGCTGTACACTTTGCCTTTCGGTTTGAGGTAGAACGCCAACGCCGTCGTTAATGCGCCAGTTCCCGTTCCAGCCTCAACGACGCGACTTCCTGGGCCGATTCCACTGAACATAATCATGAGAGATACATCCTTAGGATAGGTTATCTGAGTCTGCCTTGCAGACTTCATTATATAGTCTCGAAGAAGAGGCTTGAGCGCAATGAACTTGAATCCAAGGCTACTGCTCACAGAGGAGCCATATTCTTTTCCGATTAGGTCGTCAAACTTTACATAACCCTTATGTGTGTGAAAACTCTTGCCTGCTTCCACTTTCACCATGTAGGTTTTTCGCATCTGGACGAAGAGCAAGACATAGCTGCCTTCGCATATTCTTTGTCGATTCAAGAGTTTTCACTACGGGGTGTACTTGAAAGGATGTTTCGCCCTATCCTTGTTCTCCACAAGCTCATCCGTATCGGGTCTTCCTTCGATTGTCTTGCGAATCGCATGACGCATCGCTTTATAGTTGTTTATGTAGATTCGCTGTCTATCTACGGCAGACGGATGTACAAAAACGTTGGCGAATATGATTAAATCGTCAACGTATTCCTTCGGGATGGTTCCATCTGCTACGCTATCAACGACAGCCTTCGCAACTGCAGTCTGAGCTGGTCCGTATACCATGCTTGCCTGACGCATGCTCGTGATTGTAACAGTGGGTATGATCAAAGTCATAGGCTTGACGGCCAAGTTTGGCTCCAAGATGGCAAACAGCGGTTCGTGACCAGGAGCAGGAGTTGCCTTCGCTTTGGCAAAGGCTCCTATCAGAGGTCCATTCTTTTCGCCGATCATTAGGTCTATGTGTGCAACCTCAGAGCCCTGACCTGCTAGAGCTTCGCCTACTTTGAGCTTAAAGTCCTTGATTTGCTGGGGAGTGATGTCGATGGCCATGAAGCGTTCTTCT
>DASPTR010000179.1:0-3781 GCA_035623315.1 Candidatus Acidiferrum sp.
ATGGTCCCTGAATCTGGGAATTAGCCTTCAGAAAGCTCGCCAGTGCCTCAGCTGAAGGAAAAGTTGCCATAAGAGAGGCATGAGTGGCCAGCGTCGGAGGACCAGCAGGAATCAGCGTCGTCTTGAAAACTTGATAGTTAATTATAACCCCCGCGACTAGCGAGGCAAGAAGAATTGCAAGGATTCCATAAAGGGTGGCTTTTCTCCTAATTTGCTTTTCCATCAAGTTGATCATCTGTTTAAGCTATAAAGACACCACGAGATATTATCCTAACCATTGGTACAATCCGTTCCAACTCTTAGAACAGATTCTTCTCATAACAACGCATGGTGTACTCGGTATTCTTCGCTTCTTATCGAGGGAATGAGTTGAACAAGAACGTTGGTACCAAAAATCGACTTATGCCAGCGGTAACCCAACGCAAAAGAGCGCTAGTTGGGTGAGATTCTGAAAAAGTGTTATAAGGATTCACATTCCCTTTGCAACACATCCGCCATGATCGAGGTGTGACAAGGTGTTGAAGGCTAGGTTCTTGGCTCTACTTTCAGTTCTGACACTGTTGATTTCTTCTGTCATTTCTCTCGGTGCCATCGAGATGTTTTTTCCAACAGCTTCCGCTAGTTTCACCGTTCCTTGCGCGATTAACACGTACGGAAGCGCTTGGAACGGCACCCTGGTATACGCGTTGTACGACTATAACGCACCAGTAGCTTCAGGTAACGTTGTGGTCATGAACACTGACGGACAGGTATTCTACTCGGCTCCAATAGGCGGCACCTTCGGTGTGGTCAAGGAGATAGCGCCCTACACGCTTCTGTATCATGGCGACCCGAACGCTCCCACGTACATCTGGAATTATGTTTCAAACACGACAACAGAGTATCCGAACATCGTAGGCTCCCATGACGTTGATTATGACCCAGTTAACCACACCTTCTTGACGCTTTGGACTTACGTGAGAAACGTGAACGGCACCGACATCCTGTTTGACAAGATCGTAGAACTTGACGCCAACGGCAACGTGCTCTGGAGCTGGGACACGTATGGTAACATACCCCTGTACGAGGCTGACCCGTCTAACCCCACGGCACCAGCCAACGCAGACTGGGTCGTGCCGTACAACGCAACGGAAGACGTCGGCCAAACAGTGGTTGATTTCACACATGCAAACGCCCTAATATGGGACTACAACGACAGCATAGTCTACCTCAACCTGCGACACACCAACACTTTCTACAAAATTGACCAACACACCGGCGACATAATCTGGGCATGCGGCGAGTTCGGCAACTTCACCCTCTCAAACGAGCAGGGGGCAGTGGTGTCCTCTCTCTGGTACCACAGTCATGACCTCGAAGAGATCGCGCCGGACCTTTTTACCATGTTTGACAACGACTACCACAACCTGACCAACGCCAACGACGACCACAGCAGGATGATAGAAGTAGCCCTAAACGAAACGACAATGACCGCAAGAGTAATCTGGAGCTGGGAAGCCCCAACCTCCTATTGGAGCGAGTACTTCGGAAGCACAGATGAGCTGCCCAACGGTGACTGGCTGGGAGACTTTGGAACATACACAAAAACAAATGATGCCGGCGTCGGCGCAGTGCTCGTTGAAGTAAACCAAACGGGCCAAATGGTTAGGACTTGGACTTTCCCAGCTGGCTGGGGAATCTATCGAGCAATACCAGAAGCGCTAGCAACACCAGAAGCACCAACAACAGGGGGAAAGAACAGTGGTTGGAGTTTAAATCCGACGCTGATAACGGCTGCAGTTGCCGTTATTGTTGCGACTTTGATAATTTGCCTTGCCGTGCTCCGGGTGATTAAAAAGCGTTCAGGCTCAAAAACCTTGGCAACCAAGACCTCAACAGGCAATGGCACAGAAACGCGCGACAGTTCTTCCAATTGTTAGAAGAAGGCCAGAAATCTACAGTTCCCCATGAAAGGTTTCTATAGTTTTTCCATTCTATGTTCCTTGACTTCGCTTATTTAAAAGAAAAGTCATTCTTAATCCAACTCCGCTTCCTGTTATCAGAGCTTTGAAGTTGTTGAACCTGATCTGCTTGTTTTTGAAGGAGCTTATAGATTAAATAGTTCCTGAACCGTCTTAGACTTAGTGTTTTGCTTGAATTCAAGAATTCAGCATTTCGTTGAAATCAGTAAGCAGGTGATCTCGGACTGCGCTCTGGAAAACGGAGCGATAGTTGCAGCAAATTGTTCAAAAGAATACTTTCCGAGAGAAGGTAAGGATTACATGTACGTGTGGCCTCGGGACGCATCCTTCACGTGTGTAAGCGCGGATATTCTGGGCATGAAGAACGTGCAAGAACGTTTTTTTCACTGGTGCGTTAACCGAGCAGAGGACTTCAGAGACGGAGGTTACCTCTACCAGAATTATTCAGTTAACGGTCCAAAGGCTTCAGCAAATTTTCAACCTGACCAGACAGGCTCTCTCTTGTGGGCAATCTGGCACCATCTCAAATCAAACCCCAAAAAAGCGCATGAATACAAGAAACTCGTAAAACAGGCTGCTGACGGCTTATGCAACATATGGAAAGAAAATCACTTCGAAGCGGTCACGAATGATCTCTGGGAAGAGAGATTCACCTTCCCCGACTTGGAGGACAATTTCACCTACTCCCTCGCTGCCTGCATAAAAGGTCTAAGATGCGCAAACGAGATTATCCCTGAAAAGAAGTGGGTGGACACCTCAAACAGCATGCTTAAGAGAATAAAGAAACACTGCGTCAACGGATATTTCATTAGAAGCTACGGTAGGCTTAATGATGAAAGGATCGATGCTTCGGCACTTGGACTCGTCTATCCGTTTGACCTTTTTCCCGCTGATGATCCGCGCATGCTAGCAACCGCAGAACAGATCGAAAAAAAACTGGTCATCAAAGGCGGGGTGCACAGGTACGAAAACGACGAATACGACGGGTGGATGTACAGAGGACTGCACCGAAAGAAAGGAGCAGGCGCATGGCCGATCCTCAACTTTTGGATGAGCATGTACTATGCGAAACTTGGCAACATGAAAAAGGCGCATCAATACTACAATTGGCCGCTGGAAAGAGCCCAAGAGCTCCTCCCTGAACAGATTTTCGAGAATGATCTCCAGGTCTCGGTGAATCCCTTGTGCTGGAGCCACGCCATGTTCATCATAGCCTCAAAAGAACTGGGCCACATGCGCTGATGTGATTAGAACCGTAAAGCTTAAGCAAATTCTTCACGTTCTGTCGTACGTGCTTGGTGTTGAAGATTGGCCGACGTGCTCTTTGTCTTCAAAGTTCATCAGCCCTTTAGGCTCAGGGAGGACTTTTTCTGGGAAAGAAACATGTTCAAAAAGAAAACCAAGGAAGAACTGTTCGACTTCTACTTCGACAACACGAAGAACAGGGAGATCTTCGACCGCGCATCCAAGAAATGCTATTTTCCAGCGAATAATATCCTTCTTGACTTGATCGACAGGTTCAAAAAAGAAAAAAAAGTCAAAATTTCATTCAGCATCTCAGGAGTCTTTCTTGAGCAATGCGAGAGTTTCAACCCTGACGTTCTAGACTTGTTTAAGCAACTGAGCGAAACAGGCTGCGTCGAATTTCTAGACCAGCCGTACTATCATTCTCTAGTAGGATTGTACCCGGAGAGAGACGAGTTCACAGAACAGGTTCGAATGCACCGCCAACAAATGAAAGAGCTGTTCCACTCTGAACCCGTGGCTTTCGAGAATACAGAATTAATCTACAACAACGCCATCGCAAAGGTCGTGGACAA
>DASPTR010000180.1:0-5578 GCA_035623315.1 Candidatus Acidiferrum sp.
TCGACGAGAATGACATCCTTGCCTGCGGCATCAAGGACCTTGACAGCGTCTTTTGTTGCTCTGGCAAGTCCTCCAGGGTAATTTCGAGATGCCATGCTACGTATGAATACACTTTCATCTGTGCTAAGTTCCTGCATGCGAATCCTGTCGCCTAAGAATGCGCCGCCTGTGAAGGGACTAGTCGGGTCAACTGCAATTACGCCGACTGTTCTGTTCTGCTGCCTGTATTCGCGCACGATCTTCTCGATCAAAGTGCTCTTTCCAGCACCGCCAGACCCGGTCAAACCTATTATGTGTGCTCTTCCAGTGCGGGGAAATATCGAAGTGATTATCTTCTGTCCTTCAGTCGGCTCGTTTTCAACGATGGTTATTGCCCTGGCTATGCTTCTGTGATCCCCATTAAGTATTCCCTTGATGATCTCTTCGGTTTTCATCAAGTATCTTGCACATCTGCGCTTCTAGTCTCTCTTGCGGACATTGTCGAACACATATTTTATTATAGCGTCTGTGGTGGTTCCTGGGCCGAAAATCTGCTCGATGCCCAATTTCTTCATTTCTGCCACATCTTCTTCAGGTATTATTCCTCCAGCGAAGACCATGATGTCTGTCAGTCCCTTTTTTCTGAGGAGGTTCATGATTCTTGGAAAAAGCGTTTTATGTGCACCGGAAAGTATGCTTAGTCCTAGAACGTCTACGTCTTCTTGGAGTGCTGTTTCGGCTATCTGCTCCGGCGTTTGTCTTAAGCCCGTGTAGATTACTTCCATTCCTGCATCTCTCAGGGCTCTGGCGACGACTTTGGCCCCTCTATCGTGACTGTCTAGGCCAGGCTTTGCGATTAGGACTCGGATTTTTGCTTTTTCTTGCATTCCGTCTTTCTCCTTCTTAAACTATGATTAGCTCCTTATACTCTCCATAAACTTGTCGTAGAATCTCTGTTATTTCGCCGAGAGTTGTGTAGGCCTTTACTGCTTCGATTATGGCTGGCATGAGATTCTCATTTCTGTCTGCAGAGTAGTGAAGTTTTCCGAGGAGCTCCTTGACTTTTCTGTTATTTCTCCTCGATTTTAGTTTTTGCAAGCTATCAACCTGCTCCTTTTCCACTCTTGGATCCACACGCAGTAGGTCAATCGGGCATTCAGACTCTTTGATCGTGTAATCGTTTACTCCGACTATTGTTCTTTTTTTCTCGTCTATCTCCCTTTGGTATTTGTAGGCGCTGTCTGCGATTTCTCTTTGGAAGAATCCTTTCTCTATAGCGGCGATGGCGCCGCCAATATCGTCAATTCTTTGAATGTATTCCATTACCTTTTCTTCCATCTCATTTGTCAAACTTTCAATTAGGTATGCCCCTGCCATCGGATCTACGCTATCTGTCACTCCGCTTTCGTGCGCTATGATTTGTTGTGTGCGCAGTGCAACTCTAACAGCTTCCTCGCTCGGCAGGCATAGCGCTTCGTCGTAAGAGTTCGTGTGCAGTGATTGGGTTCCGCCTAAGACCGCCGCAAGGGCCTGAATTGTAGTTCGTGTAATGTTATTGTGTGGTTGCTGGGAGGTGAGTGTGCATCCTGAGGTTTGAACGTGCATCCTCATCCACATCGATCTCGGATTCTTTGCATGGAATCTTTCCTTCATTAGTCTTGCCCATATTCTGCGGGCGGCTCTGAACTTGGCTATTTCTTCAAAGAAGTTGTTGTGTGAAGCGAAGAAAAATGATAAGCGATGAGCAAAGTCGTCAACTTTCAATCCTCTCTCAACGGTAGATTCCACATAGCTTATTCCATCATACAATGTAAAAGCAAGTTCTTGAACGGCACTTGCTCCGGCTTCTCTGATGTGATATCCACTGATGCTTATGGGATTCCATTTAGGAAGATGTCTCGCACAGTATTCAATCACGTCTGTCGTAAGCTTCACTGAAGGCTTCGGAGGAAAAATGCACAGTTTCTGAGCGAAAAATTCCTTTAGGTTATCGTTCTGAGTCGTGCCGCCCAGCTTTTCTCTAGAGATGCCTTGCTTGTCTCCCACGACCACGTACATTGCCAGCAGCAAAGGCGCAGGGCCATTTATAGTCATTGAAGTTGTAACTTGGTCCAAGGGAATCTCTTTGAAGAGGACTTCCATGTCTTTGAGTGATGATACGGCCACGCCGCATATGCCGACCTCTCCTTTAGCCATCGGATGGTCTGAATCGTATCCCATTATCGTTGGGTAGTCAAAAGCTGTGCTTAACCCAGATTCACCTTCTTTCAAGAGATACTTGAAGCGTCGATTCGTGTCAGCCGCCGTTCCGAAGCCTGCAAACATACGCATTGTCCACAAACGAGCCCGGTACATTGTCGCATGCACTCCGCGAGTGAACGGGTATTCGCCTGGGAATCCCAAATCCCTAAGGTAGTCCAGCGTTTCAATGTCTTCAGGGGTGTACAAACGTTTAACCAGCATGCCTGAATGATTCCGAAACTCGCTTTTCCTTTCCTTACCCAGCTTTATCCAGTTCGCCAAAGTCGTCTGCTCCCAGCGCTCGCGCTGGCGCTTCAATCCCATCATTTTTTCCTCATTTGACATCGTCAAGTCTTACCCTCGTTATCAACTTGTCTAGTGTATCACAGCCGTATTGAGTTCAAAAGGATATTTTCTTATCGGTCTAAAGTGTGATTTGACCTACATAGCGCGCGACTCAGGTCTCAGGTAAAGCGGTAGCTTTTGGCCAATCGTGGCTTCGTAGGAAACGTCTAGGGTTTCTTGTAAACGGTGTCCGTTTCTCTCACGCGATTTGCTACTTTCAGGCCTATGCTTTGTCCTTCCTCGCCGCGCTGAACGTTCTTATGCTCAATTTGCATAGAATCGACGACCTGTTCAAAATCCGTGCTTGGTCCTTTGATCACTATTGTGTCCCCCACATTTAATGGGGCTTTCAGCTCTATGACAGCGACGTTAATTTTTGAGAAGAAATGTGTTATGCGGCCAATTTCAACGATGTTCTCTTCGTTCAAAGGTTCCATCTCCTCAAAACAGAATAGCGGTGAATGCACATAAATAACTTATTCAAAATCGCCAATTCGGAAGCAAACGCCGTGGTGCCTTCTCATTGAGAATGGTATTTCTTTTTCGACTGTACAGCATTGACCGAAAATAGCACGAGTGTTTGGACTTGACTCTCGGAATGGCAAATTTATTATACGGTGAAGAACTACGAGTGTGGTGGTGTTTCGATTGGTCGAAGCTATGGTTCTAGTCCGCGTCGGTTCAAGCGAGACTCTGAATTTCATGAAGACCGTCAAAGAAGAACTATCGAAAGTAAAAGGCGTCAAGGAAGTCAACGGCGTCTTCGGTCGCTGGGATTTCGTCATCAAACTGGAGACAAAGACACTTGGAGACTTGGGTAACGTAGTCACAGACTGCGTTAGAAGCATCAAAGGAGTACAATCTACTGAAACTCTCGTGATGGGCTTCTAGACTTTAGTCGTAGGAAACCATGAATTCACATTCCACAATTTTTTTGTTCTTATTCTGACTGCTAATCTATTCAATTATTTCACCTTCCAAATGCGTGAAAAAGGCTCTTTTGACCTTCACTTTCAATGTTTTTCCGAGAAGTTCCTTCTTCGTTTCTATCGCAATGGGCTGATAGGCGAAGTTACGTCCTATCCATGAACCTGGAATCTTACCAACTTCATCAACGAGAATTTCGCCTGTCCATCCAATGAGTTTTTGTTTTCTTTCGAAACCTATTTTCTTGACCACTGCGGCTGCGGATTTGCTCCTTTGGCTGATCTCCTTTGGAGGCAGAAAATCCCTCTGCATCTCAGCTGCCGCCGTTTTCGGCCTTGCAAAGAACTTTGAAACATTGACGACATCAGGCTTGATCTCTTCGATCAAATCAAGAGTCTTCGCAAAGGCTTCGTTGCTTTCCCCAGGGAAACCACAGATTATATCGGTGGATAAAGTGAGACCAGAGAGACAATCTCTAAGCGTCTCCACAATACTTTTGAAATCGTTGGCCGAGTAATGCCTTTGCATGCGACTCAGGATTTCGTCGTCCCCTGTTTGCACAGGGAGATGGACGAACTTGAAGACATGTTTGTCAGCAAATGCAGCGGCTAGATCATCAAGGATGACCATTGCATTGTTAGGCGTCATCATGCCGACTCGGACCTTGAAGTCCCCGCCGATGTTACACAAGGCAGTTATTAGCTCTGCCAGGTCTGTTCGTCTGTCTTTGCCATAGCAGGCGGTGTCTTGGGAAGTTATCCAGAGTTCACGTGCACCAGAAGCTAGATCTGTTTTTGCTCTCTCAACGATTTCTTCAATGCCATGGCTTCTCAGTCTGCCTCTTGCTAACGCTACGCAACAATATGCGCATGAGCCCAGACAGCCGTAGCCTATCGGAATTATGCTTATGACAGGGTTTAGCCTCATGTGTGGCAAATCGAGACTAGGACAAACCTTCACGGAATCTTGCAGATCGACAACTTTTTCACCATTTGCGACGCGCCTAACGATCTCAGCAATATTTTCGGCAATTGCCGGTCCGACTGCACCATCGAACAATACCTCTCTGGAAAGTCTTTCGAAATTGATTGGAGGCAGACAGCCAGCAACGATAAGTTTCTTATTGGCAGGAACGCGCTTCAGAGTTTCAATCATACGATTCTCAGTCGGCCCTTTGACGGCACAGGTATTGTAGACGATGACATCAGCCGCCTGGACGGAGGTCACCAAATCGTACCCAGCAGCTGCAAGACAGCCTGCAAGGGTCTCTCCGTCAGCTAAACTTGTCGCACAACCGAAACTCTTTACGAAAACCTGCATCTGCTTTCATCGCTTTACCTTAAATAATTTAACAAGCAATAAAAACATTGAGTCAGCTATAGAAGAGAATTTACAGAAAGCTGAGATTACTATTGAGTAAGGTTTAAAAGCTGATGCCCGAGCATGTTGCAGGCATATTTAGGCTATGTTATAAGTAGATATAACTTTACACAGTTTTCTGTTTAACTTACCTGGAGGGGGAAACAATGAAGTTGATTACGCTATATCTTCCAGAGCCTTACATAAAGTTGCTGGATCAGCTTGTGACTGAGAGGTTCTATCCGAATAGGGCGGAGGCTATTCGTGTGGCGATACGCGATTTGATCAACGAAGAGGTTTGGCGGAGGAAGGGCGTTGACTAGGCCACGAGCGTCAGAGAGCACTGTCAAGTACACGTGGCACAACACGATGACGCAAGAAGTTAAGCAACCGGACAACTGTCGCATTTTGGTAGCCGGAGTCGGTGGGGCAGGATGCAATACGGTAACCAGACTGATGGAGATGCATGCTATGGGAATAGAGTGCGTAGCAATCAATACGGATGCTGTTCACTTACGTGCTTCTAAGGCTGACCAGAAAATCCTGATAGGCGAAAAACTCACAAGGGGTTTCGGAGTTGGCGGAAATCCAGAACTTGGAAGGTCTGCAATCGAAGAATCAAGAGCATGTGTTGAGGAAATGCTCAGAGGCGTCGACATAGTTTTCTTGACAACCGGTCTAGGTGGTGGCACGGGCACAGGTGCCGCGCCAATTGTAGCGGAAATAG
>DASPTR010000181.1:0-3689 GCA_035623315.1 Candidatus Acidiferrum sp.
AGCCTCTTCAAGCGCATAATCATCCCACTCATTAATGTCATAGACTAATCCTGTTTTCTCGATAGTTTTTCCTGTTGCATCGATTTTCAACTCAGCCTCTGCCGTTTCGGGAACATGCTTAACACAGACGATTATGTCCAAGTTCTCTAGACTCTCCTCGGTGTCGAAGTTGTCTCAAGCACGATATCATATAACTTTTGCTTATGACACAATGTTTTGATGTAGCCAACATATGTAATTGACCATAATGTTCACGGTTCATTGTTCGCTTATGAGCGAGGAAGCAGAAGAGGAACTAAAAGCGAGCGGTACATTTGAAGAGGGTTGCCCTGCAGAAGAGTTTCTTCTGAGCAGTATCAGAGCCGCTAAAGCCGCAATGACCACGACAACTATTATGATCATCAAAATCCACCAATCAAATACGAATCCTTCACTCCAGAGGCTTGTCCCAGCAAATGCGATCGAATACTCTGTTCCCGATATCGGGGTGCTCCCTTCTAAGAGCACGCCTGTGGCCTGATCATAGTAGACTTGGCCTGAAACACCTTCAAACGGAATGCTTGCGTTAATCACTAAAGCTTTTCTGCCATCCCTCGTCACTATGTCTTGCACATAGGCATTTTCTGCAGGAACATAATCGCCGACCGTTAGGTTCGCTGGAATTATGAACTGCGTGTAGGTGCCGGTTCCAGCGCCGACATCGATTGAAAATGGTTGCGGCTGCGTGATGCTGTACCCCTGCACGTTGAATTCAATGGTTCCGTTTATCTGCATACCCTGCACGTTTTCGACGGTCACCTTAACTGACCCACTCAAGCTTTGGCCAGCGACCGAAAAAGTAACGTCATAGTCTATCCAATCTCCGCTCTTAACTCCAAGAGTGTAATCTGCAAAGACAAGGCAGCTACCAATCAGAATCCAGCAACATGAAAGAACAAAGATAGACACAAAAAGACTTCTTTCACTTCTTGACAATGATCGTCACATTCGCGAAGTTGAGTTGCCAATAAAATAGATTTAAGCATTCTTGTCAGTGCTTCCACGCGTGTCCGCTCACGCTCTTGTTCATCTTAACGCCAGTGCAGGCGAAGCGGAACTTTTATGAAGAAGAAAAGTCGAGCGTCTCATGGGTACATGACCATGAATGTTGATGAGGCAATAAAGGGACGGCGGAGCATTCGAAGCTACACAGACAAATCTGTGCCGATGGAACTAGTGCGTGAGGTTCTCGAGGCGGGAATATTTGCTCCCTCGGCCAAGAATGGTCAGCAATGGCGTTTCACCGTGCTTGAAGGTGAAGCCAAGAAGGAACTCACAACACTGTTTCACTCCGAACTGCAGAAGCTTTCAGGCAAGATTGGCATGAAAAATATGGGATCTTCATTCGCTTCTTGCAGGGTTATGGAGGAGGCTCCTATCCTTGTCATGGTTTGGAACGAGAACCAATTGAAAATGCTCAAGGAATCTTCCTTGCAAAGCGTAGCCGCTGCCATCCAAAACATGCTCTTGAAAGCATACAGCCTAGGGCTGGGTTCACTATGGATATGCGACATCTACTACGCAACGAAAGCGCTTACTAAACATCTTAGAAAACCATGGACCCTCGTTGCCACAGTGACCCTTGGCTGGCCAGCGGAGGCTCCAGCCCCCAGACCTAGAAAAGCCATAGATGAAGTCGCAGAGTTTTTGCTGTAACAAGCACACCTAGAAATGAAGCGCGCGCGCTACGCCAATGTTCAAGCCCTATTCGACAACTCAGTTGCGCACTTTTGCAGTTTGCGCTGAGAACGGTTCAATCTCTGATTTTCCTTTGCGTCTTCTTCTGTCAAAGGCCAAGGCGCCAACAAGCGTGACAGTTTCGCCGAGAATAATCGCCCAGACCCACCAGTCCAGACCCAAGAACAAACCATTATTCCACATGTTAGTTTCCGCCGCATTCAGGGCATATTGGCCCGTGCAGTTCTCTCCAAGCATGATTCCCGTTTGCTTGTCCCAGCAGTAGTAGATCCACTCGTCGCCTGCAACTCGCGCAGTGGCAGTCAGAACCGTCCTGCTTACTCCAGCAAAGACACAGGTGCCTTCTCCGGTTATTACCACGGGTCCCGCGCCTACGTAAACGGTGTCGCCGACTTGAGAGTCAGACGGAATAACGTAGGGATAAGTCGAATTGTCAACTTCAAACGTTCTTGTTTCGTTAGTTTCACTTCCATCCCGCGAATGATAAACGATTAACGTCGTGACGCTGGTTCCCGTTACGTTCAAAACGTCTATTTTCGTCCAAACCGTGGATCTACTAGGCAGTTCAGATTCTGGATACGCGACGTTGTATTTGATCGAGTCCCCTTTCTTGACTCCGACAGTTATGCTTTGTGCAGAGACTATTGGAAGAATTATTATCTGATGTTCATAGCCAGTATAATTGAGGTACACGTACGTGCTCGCATTGTCAGCATAGCTCGTGAATGGCCAAAATACGCCGTCAACGAGAACAGTGTAATTGCCCTTCCAGAGTCCAAGAATAACACCGTCAGGTATTGTCACTCGGCTGAACTGCTCCGCCGCTGTGTCTCCTGTGACGTTGAAGCCTATGAAAGGTCTAGTCGCGTTCAGATCAAAGCTAAAGTTTGTGACCTCTGCTGAGCTTACCACGTCGATCGCATAGGACGTGCCGTTCCAAGTTCCAATGTCAAAATGACTAATGGGGGCCATCAGAGGGTATGAATCAGATTCATTCATAAGAAGCTGAACCAATTCTGGTAGTAATCCGCGCAATTGCAGGGTTTCTGAAAAGATTTGAAAATGAACATC
Source organism: Candidatus Acidiferrum sp. (assembly GCA_035623315.1). Classification (GTDB taxonomy): domain Archaea; phylum Thermoproteota; class Bathyarchaeia; order Bathyarchaeales; family Bathycorpusculaceae; genus DASPTR01. Next base: position 2,809 of record DASPTR010000181.1, read on the forward strand.
TGCAATCGCATCGCTTCCTGTTTGGTTCTGGAAAGGACCGTTAAAGATATCTGTGTCGTTGTTGCTGCTCCAGTAGTTTCCACCTGACGGATAACCATCATCCCAGAAGTTTGTTGAGGCGAGGCATGTTTGGTATGTATTATTTATGAAGTTGTTATGGTAGATGATGTTTCTGTTACCCGAGTTGAGATAATCTACAGTTCCTATTCCAACGGCGTTGTTCTGGACAAGATTATAGCAGAAAGTGTTATTGCCACCATAAAGAACTATGCCTGCACCATCAGAATAATAGAATAGCGCCCCCCCATAGTAGGGCAGACTGTATCCAAGTATCCAGTCTTCTGTCTTTGGAAGGGCGCTATTTGTTATAGTGTTACTGATTATGAGATCATAGCTACCGCTGTTGATTAACATTCCCAAGATGTTTTTGTCAATGAAATTGTGAGAGAGCGTGCAGTTATCCGAACGAACTAGAAAACCGCCTCCATTGGAAGTTACCTTGTTGAAGCTCAACGAGTCGTTGAACGAAGTCTGAATGTATGGGGGAAATGATTCTATCATCGCCCCATACCCCGAATTCGTTAGAGTATTGTTTGAAATGATGGTATCGTTCACACAAACTAACAATATACCCTCTGCGTTATTGCTTATTTGAAGGCTTTGAACAATCATTCCTGTTGAGTTCACCAAGACCACGTATCCTGCATCTGCAGGAACCTTTCCATCGTGTCTGTTAATCCACCAATAAACTGGCTTTCCATTGATCGTATTGGACTTGTCAACATCGTTCATCAAGTATGGCGAAATCTCATTCGGACAGCTAGGGAGCAATCCCCAATTTGCGGGAAAGAGAAGTGAATAAGGATCTACTCCGAAATTCT
>DASPTR010000182.1:0-2988 GCA_035623315.1 Candidatus Acidiferrum sp.
CAGCTTCCAAAGTATCGGGGAGGTCTCCCATGGTTGGATAAAGTACTGGTTGCTAAGAATTCCTTCAACTGTTACCGCCTTGTTCACCCATGCAGTTCTATCACTCTCGATCTCAGCTATCGTGGTCATTTGTTGTGCTGATGTTCCGAATTCAAAAAACACGAAGAACTCGGCAATTAGAAAAAGGATGATAGCAGTTACCAATATTATAGTATTCTTCTTCATATTCTCGCTTACTATCAAGGTAACCAAGGAAATAAAAACTTTTAACGCGCGCTATTCACCCGCTATTCACCCGCTATTCACCTTGGTAACGCACGTAATGGATTTTGCTTCTACCGCACATGGTTTTATAGACTTGATGTCTGACATAGACGGGTTAGAGGGTGCATCAGGTGCTCATCAGTGTAGCAAATCTGTCCCCTGATTCTTTACAGGGCAACGTCGCAGTCATTACGGGTGCTGGACGCGGCATTGGATACGAAGCCGCCCGAGCACTCATCTGGCTTGGCGCAAGAGTCGTCATCGCCGAGGTTAACGAGAAAGATGGAAGAGCCGCAGCCGAAACTTTGGAGAAGGAGTTCGGATCTGGAAAGGTGCTCTTCGTGAAAACAGATATTGGTGACGATAGAGACGTTGAAAAACTCGCTAGTGAAGTCAAGAAGAAATGGGGAAGAGTTGACGTCGTGCTCAACAACGCCACGGTTTTCCCAATTGGCGCAGTTAAAGATGTGGCCGTGGAGTCATGGGATTTCAGTTATCGTGTAAACCTGCGTGGTCCAGTCCTCTTGGCAAGGGCTTTCCTTCCTGATATGATACGAAGAAGACATGGCGTATTCGTCTGCGTTTCCTCGTCGGGTGCTGCTCCGTTCATGGGGGCATACGAGGTCTTCAAGACGGCCCAAGTTGAACTTGCAAACACTATAGCGGCCGAAGCAGAAGACACGGGCATATACGCCTTCACAATAGGACCAGGCATCGTCAAGACCCAAGGCTTCGTAGATGGCGGGGCAAAGGTTGCGTCATTGATGGGCAAGACCTTAGACGAACTTTTGGAGATGAACAAGGATTTTCAGATATCCCCGGAAGCTGCAGGAGCGGGATTCGCAGCAGCCATTGCGCTGGCCTCAAAATATCACGGAAAAGAAACAAGCTCCATCCAAGTGCTCAGAGAGATTGGCATATCCCTCGAAGAGAAAAAGAGCGAAGAGACTGCACGCGAATCCCCCAATTTTAGACCCTCAATCGAAAACATCAACTCTGATGAGTTGTACAAACAGGTAATGAAGACTTACACGGAGCAATCGAATGGATGGAAGAGACGCAACCTCTTCGAACGTCAATGGGTGGCCAGAGATTTCAAGAAGAACACCGGAATGTCAATCGACGAAATGCTCTCAACGTTGAAGGCGATGGAAAGCAAAGTGAACAAACCAGCATTCCCGCAAGACTCAATGAAGCCATTAGAGAAACTAGCAACTTATTATAAACATCAGCAAGACCAATTGAAAGGGTTCGAGAAAGATCCTCAGAAACTTGAGAAAAACCTCAAGATTATTGACAGCTGGATATTGGAAATCAAGAGTTTGATTGCTGCATTAAACTCGGCAAAGCGCCCGTGTTCTCCATGAATGGTTTTTCGGGTTTTGCAGAAAAGTTATAGCTGAACCGAACGTGTAGTAGCATAGCGGTGCTATTCATGAAAGTAGGGCGCGCTAAGCGCCCTATAGCGCGCGGTTGAGAAAGCGTGTAGCAGATCAGAAGCCGTAGAGTTCCGAGTACTTTGTGTTCAAATAGTTCAAGTATGGTTTGACGTCTAGTTCTTTTCCAGTGATTTTTTTGATCAGGTCAGCGGGATCGTAAAGGTTTCCTTGGCTGTAAACTTTTCTTGTCAACCAATCTTTTATGCCGTTGAAGTTGCCTCTCGCAACTTGTCCTCTCCAGTCTGGCAAAGTTTTCTCCATTGCCATGAGCATTTGTCCACCGTAGATGTTGCCCAACGCATAGCATATGAAGTGACCAAATCCGCGCGTCGAACTCCAGTGTATGTCCTGCATTACGCCTTCTGAGTCGTCTTCGACTTTGACTCCTAGATAATCATGATAGCCCTGGTTCCATGCTTCTGGAAGTTCCCTGACCGTTAATTTGTCCGCGAATAGTTCGCGTTCAATGTTGAACCTTATGATTATGTGAAGGCAGTAGGTGACTTCGTCTGCTTCAACACGGATTTTTGAGGGTTTAACCTGGTTTATTGCGTGAACAAACTTGTCCAGATCCAAGCCCGATAGCGTTTTGCCCGCGATTTGCTTGAGTTTTGGTAGAAAATATAACCAGAATTCTGGTGATCGGCCCACGATGTTTTCTAACATGCGTGATTGAGACTCGTGGAAACCACTAGAAGCAGCACTGCCTACGGGCTGGTACATCCATTCTCGCTTGAAACCTTGCTGGTACAGTGCATGCCCTGCTTCGTGAAGAACCGCAAAGATCGAGTGCGTAAAGTTATCCTCATAGTAGTGTGTGGTTATTCGCACGTCATCGTAGTAGCCTGACGTGAAGGGGTGCTCCGTGGGGTCTATTCTTCCTCCAGCCTGTTTTGATGTTACATCGTATCCGATGGCCTCAGCCAATGCCGTGGCCAAGTTGCGCTGTACATTGATCGGAACCCTCGGCTTGAGGACGCTAGGATCCGGCTGTCTAGAAGCTGCTTCACATTTCTTCAACAACTTAATGAGTCCAGCTTTGAGATCGTCGAAGATTTTGACAATCGCTTCCGCGGTCATCTTGGGCTCAGAGATATCTATCAAGGCGTCGTATGGCGTTTTGGTCTCCTTCACCTTCATTAAAATGCCTGCGGCTTTTTTCTGCAGTTTGACGACCTTCTCTAGTTCAGGCCTGAACATCGCGTAATCTTTTATCGCCTTGGCCTTCTTCCATACGTCGGTTGCGATTGTCGCCTGTTTTGCGATTTCGGCCACAAGTTGGTCA
>DASPTR010000183.1:0-4893 GCA_035623315.1 Candidatus Acidiferrum sp.
AATATCAAGGCTGAAACTCCGATCGCGGGATTATACGCAGCAGGCGAATGCTCATGCATCAGCATTCATGGTGCAAATAGGCTCGGTACGAACTCGACAGCAGATTGTTTGGTCTTCGGTGCAGTTGCCGGTGAGGAAGCTGCGAAACATGCGTTGACAACGAGTCTGCGGGAGATTTCAGAAGAGAAGCTATCAGCCGAGGAGAAGAGGATATCTGGGCTGGTTAGAAAAGAAGGTACTGAAAGAGTTTCTGTCTTGAGAGAAGAAATGAGACGCGTGATGGGCGAGAAGGTTTGGATATATAGAAGAGGGGATCAGCTTGAAATTGCGCTCAAGGAAATCAGAGCTCTTAAGGCAAGGTTCGAGAACGTGAAACTCGAGGATAAAGGTCGGCCTTTCAACACTGGACTGTTCAACTTATTGCAGCTAGACTTCATGCTGGAAGTCGCTGAGGTTACAGTTGCTAGTGCGCTCCCAAGAACGGAATCGAGAGGGGCACATTCAAGGGTTGACTTTCCGAAGCGCGACGATCAGAACTGGCTAAAACACACGTTAGCTTACTTTACTAAGGACGGTCCAATGCTGGAATACACGCCAGTGACTATTGCAAAGTGGCCTCCTGTGGCCAGAACCTATTAGGAGGATGGATGCTGTGAGCACGAAAGTTGAGAAAATAGTCGAGTTCAAAATAAACAGGTACGACCCCGAAAGCAGAAAGAGCCATGTTTCCACGTATAAGGTTCCGATCCGTAAAGGAACGACTGTCCTCGATTCCCTTTTGTACATTAAAGACAATCTTGACGAGACCCTGACGTTCAGACACTCGTGCAGAATGGGAATCTGCGGAAGCTGCGCCGTCAACATAAATGGTCAACCCATGCTGGCCTGCTATACTCAGGTTCTGAATCTCAATACTGACTCACTTACTATCGAACCCATCGCGAACCTTCCCGTAATAAAAGACCTAGTCGTAGATATCCAACCGTTCTTTGAACAATACAAGAAAACTACGAATATCCTGATGAAACCCGAACTGGAATTCAAGAAGACTGATGAATTCGTTCAGTCACCATCTGAACTTAAAAAGTTCTGGGACCTGACACTCTGCATAAAATGTTCGATCTGTTACTCCGCCTGCCCAGCTGCGATCGACGAAAAATTTCTTGGCCCAGAGAGCTTGACTGCTAATTACAGGTTCGTCGCAGATTCAAGAGATCACGGATGCCCAGGGCGCCTGAAACCGATGGCTGACAACATTTGGCTGTGCACGCAGTGCAATTCTTGCACGCTGTTCTGTCCGAAGCTCGTCGGCTGTGCGAACGCTATCGTTGATGACCACAGCTTGCTTGTCGAGGCGGGAGCCCTCCCTAAAACTGTCATTGACGTTTTAGAAAGAGTCTATAAATACCATAACCCTATGGGAACCCATCAAAGCAAACGCATGGAATGGGCTAAGGATCTGAACGTTAAAGTTTATCCTGCCGTGACGAAGGCTGATGTGCTGTTCTTCGTCTGTTGTTCAGACGTCTATGATCTGAGAAACCAGGAGGTCGCAAGGGCTATGGTGCAAATGTTCAATAAGCTGGGCACCGACTTCGCCACACTCGGAACCGAGGAATGGTGCTGCGGAGATCATATGTTGCGCCTCGGCGAAAAAGGCCTTTTTGAAGAACTTGCGAAGCACAATATTGAAATGTTCAAGAAATTTAATTCGAACAAAATCGTTACGCTTTCGCCACACTGTTACAATACGTTCAAGAATGACAAGCCATACGCTGACGAAAAACTTAATGTTCAACATTACACGGAGTACTTGGCCGACGCTGTGAAACAAGGACGAATCAAACCAGTGAAGTCCGTGAAAAGAAAAGTGGCCTACCACGATCCGTGCTTTCTAGGCAAGCGAAACGAAGTCTATGACGCGCCGAGACAGGTCTTGCAGGCGATTCCTGGCCTACAAATCGTCGAGATGAAGAGGACGAGGCAGAGCAGCTTCTGCTGCGGCGGCGGCGCAGGGCGAGTCTGGACGGAAGATGCTCAGCCTGAGAAGAGGCCGTGCGTGAGCAGGGTAAAAGAAGCCTTGGCTCTCGGCGTTGACACAATAGCCGTGGCGTGTCCATACTGTGTAACAACGTTAGAAGATGCGGTGAAAGTGCTTGACGTGGAGAACAAGATTGCAGTGAAGGACGTTCTTGAATTGCTGAAAGAATCGGTGTAGCTCCTCTGCTTTTCTGAACTTGGGATTTGGGAAACGTCAGTCTCTTTCTAGTCTCGCGTTTCTTTTTTTTGGCTGTTTTCAAGAAATGAAAGATAGGGCTGGGTTTCAAGAATCGTGAATCAATAACGCAAGCTGCAGGGCGTGATTATCAGTCTTTCTTTCTGAAACGTTGTCTTTTGTTTATTGTTTCAAGTTTTTGGCTAGTTTTCTTCGCTCTTTCTTCTGCTTCTGCTAGAATCTGCGACCATTCTTCTTTCTTCGCTATATTGGCTAGTTTTTCAATCTCAGATGGCAGTTTCTCCAGGGCTGCTTTCCACTTTCTTTCTGCATCGCTGTCGTCGGACACGAGCTCTAGCGCCTCCTCTGGACAAAATTCAACGCATTTTGGCTCTCCGCCGCAAAGATCACACGCGACAGCCAGAATCTTCTCAGGATGAAGAGCAAGACCGCCATATTGACATGCTTGGATGCACCAATCGCAACCTTTGCATTTATGCTCATCAATAATAAGAACGCCGTTTGCCCCTGACTGAACAATAGCCTTCTCTGGGCAAGCTTTCACGCATGGGGCATCCTTGCAGAACCTACAAGCAATTGCTACGTTGAGTAGGCAATTCAAACGGAGAACTCTTATTCTTGAAGTTAGGGTGTTCAGGACGGTTTCAGACTTCTCTAAGGCACACGCCCACTCGCAAATACCACAACCGGTGCATTTACCTGGATCTACGGCAATGAATTTTCTTGATCCAGATTCGGCTATTTGTGTGTCTTTGGCCATAGTTCATGCACACTTTGGATTCTTTCACCCTTAGCTATTAAGGTTACCTTCACCAGATGCGTGTGCGCGTTATTTCTTCGGTTCTTTAGGCGCTTCTCTAAACAGCTTCTTCACTGCGGTGATTCTTGATTTCTGCGCTAGCACGTCGCTTGTTACGAGTTCCAAGGCTTCTTCAGGACACCATTTGACGCATTGTGGACCATCGGGCTGGTCTTTGCAGTTGTTGCAAGTGAACACTATTTTCTTCTCTGGATGCATCATCATCGCGCCTAGGTCACAGGCACTTACGCACCAATCACAACCCACACAAAGGTTCTCGTCAACATTGATAATGCCTGTCTCTTCGTCCTGTGACAAAGCCTGTTTTGGGCATGCAGCTACGCACGCTGGGTTTTCGCAATGTCTACACGTGACAGCCATGTTGTTAAGCGGTCCCATACGTAGCGCGCGGATTCTTGACTTTGTAGGATTGAAGGCTTCTTCGTTAGTCATTGAACATGCGTATTCGCAGACTACGCAACCTATGCATTTTTCAGGGTCTGCAGCGACGAATTTTCTGTCTTTCGGTTTCACCGTATTATGATCCCCCTTGGTTTGCTTTTTCGACTATGTAAGCCAAGTCGCCTAAGCCTAGGTCCTTCAGTTTCTCAATGGTGGGCACGCCGTCTGATGTCCAGCCTCTCACCGCATAATAATCGTCCAGTCCGATTTGGAATTCTTCGTCGCTGACGCAAGCACCTTTTGCTGGTCCCTCTTCTGGCACAGGACAATTCTTTATTTTGTAGGGTACGTTGTCATATTTTCTAGTGCCCTTGCCTTCGCGAATGTTGAAGAGTCTTGCGACGGTTTCAATTCTCTCACCATCTTTCGTCATTTCCTCTACCGTCATTGGTATCCCAGTTGCTAACGTATAGTAGTTGGCCAGGTCTTTCCAGCCGTCGTAATAGGTGCCTCTGGAGAACTTGCATACTATAAGCGAGTCGATGATATTGTACATGTTTCCCTCGTCTGCGATCATCTTGCCCCTGCCTTTCTCAATCTTGAAACGGTTTACCTTGCCTTTAACGTCTGGCGAGTAAGCGCCATTTCTAAGGTGGCAAGCGCCGCGGAACGATACACTGAATCCTAGCGCAGCGGTCTTCAGAGTTCGTAGATCGTAGCCTGGCAGTTCTAGTCCTTTGATGTGGCAGGCGTACTTTTCCGCGTCTTTCCCAATTATTTCAGCCGCTTTCGAAACGCCTTCTGCAAGTACGTTGCCGAGCCAGCCTTCACGTTTGCCTATCTTATGAATAACGGCTATGAGGGCTTCAGCGTTTCCGAAACGTAGGTCTATGCCATCTGTCTGTTCCTTCGTTATTATGCCATGCTCGTAGAGATCCATTGCAAAGGCGACGACTACGCCAATGGATATGCCGTCCATGCCGTATTCGTTCGCGATCCGCATACCTTCTATTATTGCGTCAAGGCGGTCGATGCCGCATAGCGGTCCCATGGACCAGAGGCACTCGAATTCCAAGCGAGAAGTTGAACCTTGGTAGGGTCCTTCAGGAACTACTGCAATGTGGTCGCACCGCATGCCACACGTTGCGCACCCCACGATCTTCTTGATGTAGTGCTCATTCAAGTATTCGCCGCTTACTTTATGCGCACCCTCGAATGTTGCATTGGTGAAATTTCTTGTTGCCAAAGCTGAGAGTGAGTTCAGAACCAATACGTTTTCAGGTGTTCCCAACGTTCTGTATTTTGCCGTTGCTGGACCTTTCATGCGCTCATGAATCATCTTTATAAAATCTCTGAAGCCCCCCAAGTCTGCTACGTTGACATCTTTTGTTCCGCGCACAGCAATTGCTTTGAGGTTCTTTGACCCCATAACTGCGCCCATACCTGTTCTTCCAAT
>DASPTR010000184.1:0-2955 GCA_035623315.1 Candidatus Acidiferrum sp.
GATACTTCTGGGTGATTCCAAACCCACATTAGCGCCCATTCTGCCAGGGATCTTTTTGCTTCAGCGGAATCCCAGATTTTCTGCACTTCTTCAGGTGGTTTGAATGCAAGTCTTCCGCCTGCTATTGGTTCCATCACGACGACGGCTAGCCCTTTTGATGCTGCGTACTTCAGCCCTTTCGTTCCAGCTTGGTAATCAGCGTCAAGATAGTTGTATTGTATCTGGCACATTGTCCATCCATCGTAGCTGTCTATGATTTTCTTGAAAGCCTCGTATTCGTCGTGGAAGCTGAAGCCGAGATGCTTGAATTTTCCTTCGTCCATCTTCTTTTCGGCCCATTTTAGTACGTTTAGTTCTTTGAGTTTCTGAAATCGCTCGCCAGTCAGGCCATGTAGCAGATAAAAATCCACGTAGTCCAAATTTAACCTGCTAAGCTGCTCGTCAAGGTAAACGTCCATGTCATGTTCAGACTTCACTTGCCAAGTCGGCATCTTCGTTGCTAGTCTTATCTTCTTTCTGTATCCGTTGTGCAACGCTCTGCCGAGGAAGCTTTCACTGTTGCCTCTGTGATAAACGTATGCCGTGTCCACGTAGTTCACGCCGTGGTCGATGGCATATCTGATCATCTTCGTTGCCTCTGGTTCATCTATTTTGGAGGCATCATTGCCAATTATCGGAAGTCGCATTGCTCCAAAGCCTAAAGCGGAAGGTTGCCAGTCTAACTTTTTTCCAAAGCTTCTGTATTTCATGGATTCTCCAACGCCTTGAATGTTGATGACGGTTTTGACTAAGAAAAAAGCAGACTTTAAAGTTTCTCCTTGCTCGGACGCAGTCTAAGCTCTTGCCTGTTCATTAGCCACGTTTGTTAAAGCTTATTCGATGTTGGCAGAAAGATTTTTCTTCAAGTTGTCTTTGATATGAAGCAAGTTTATCATCTTCGAGATTGTTTGATCAGAGAGGTGTGATGAAAAATGGTAGAAGAGTTATCTGCTGAGAAGATCAGGAACGTATGTTCATCCGACCTTATGAGGTGTAAGACCACAGAGGAGATGACGCCTCTTCGAGAGATCGTTGGTCAGAAGAGAGCAGTAAGAGCCCTTAAGTTTGGCCTTGGGATAAAGGGGCGAGGGTTCAACATTTACGTAGCGGGTTATCCTGGAACTGGAAGAAGAACGGCCATCAGGGGTTTCTTGGAAGATCTGGCAAAGACTAAGCCTGTTCCTGAAGACTGGTGCTACGTGAATAATTTTTCTAACCAGTATGAACCCAAGGCGATAAGGCTGCCTCCGGGAAGAGGTAAAGAATTCCGGGCTGACATGAAGAAGTTTGTGGAAGAAGCGAGAAGGGCTCTTCCTAAGGCTTTTGAAGGTGAAGATTACGCTAAGAAGAGAGAAGCAACGTTGGAGGATTTGGAGAATCAGAGAAAGCAGCTTATCGATCAGCTTAACGCTAAGGCGCAAAGCGAAGGCTTCATAATTCAAGGAACGCCTGTTGGGTTCCTTCTGATTCCTGTGATAAAAGGTAAGCCTGTCAGCGATGAAGAATTCATGAACCTACCCGCGAAGACGAGGGCAGAGCTTCAGCAGAAGAGGGAGTTGTTAGAAGCTGAACTTAGGAATGCGATGAGGCAGTTTTCTGACATGGATAGGCGCATCCATCAAGAACTTGACAAGTTGAACCGTGACGTTGCCATGTACTCTATCGGTCACCTCGTTACTGATCTGACGGAGAGATACAAGGATCTTCCAGATGTTGCTGCTTACTTGAAAAGTGTGCAAAGTGACATTCTGGAGAACCTGTCTCATTTCATAAGAGGAGCTGAAGATGAACCGAAGACTCCTTTTCCTATGCCTTGGGCCAGAGAAGCGCCTTTCAAGAAGTATGAAGTGAACGTCATCGTCGATAATTCAGAAATGAAAGGGGCTCCTGTGATAACGGAGTTTAACCCCACGTATCAGAACCTTTTCGGCAGGGTAGAAAGAGAGGCTCAGTTCGGCGCTCTTGTCACTGACTTTACCATGATCCGTGGGGGATCATTGCACAAAGCTAACGGGGGATACTTGATTCTTCCAGTTGAGGATCTGCTTCGCAATTCGTTTTCTTATGATGGTTTGAAGAGGGCCCTCAGAAACGAGCAGATTAACATCGAAGATTTGGAGGAGCAATATGGCTTCATTACGACCAAGACGTTGAAGCCGCAGTCCATTCCTCTGAGCGTTAAGGTGGCCATCATCGGAGACCCGTATCTGTACGAACAGCTTTACGTTTTGGACATGGATTTTAAGGAGCTCTTCAAGGTCAAGGCAGATTTTGACACGACCATGGACAGAACAGAGGAGAACATGCAACAGTATGCGGCCTTCGTCTGCTCACTTTGTCAGAAGGAGAACCTTAAACATCTGGATGGCTCAGGCTTGGCTAAACTCATCGAGCACAGCTCAAGGCTGGCTGAGGATCAATGGAAACTTTCTACCCGATTCGCTGAAGTTGCAGATGTCGTTCGCGAAGCGAACTTTTACGGGGTCGAAGACAACTCGGAGTACGTGACGGGGGATCACGTGAAAAAGGCCGTGGAAGAGAAGATCTACCGGTCAAAACTGATTCAGGAGAAGATTCAAGAAATGATTCAAAGAGGAATTCTCCTCATAGACACAGACGCTGAGAGTGTTGGCCAAGTTAATGGTCTTTCTGTGATCAGCCTAGGCGACTTTGAATTTGGGACTCCTTCACGCGTAACAGCCAGCATCGGCCTGGGTCGAGAGGGGGTCATAGACATTGAAAGGGAAGCACAGATGGGCGGGCCGATCCACACTAAAGGAGTTCTCATATTGAGCGGATACTTGAATGAGAAGTACGCGAAGGACAGACCTCTTAGCCTTTCCGCACGGCTTGTTTTTGAACAGAACTATGAGGGAGTCGAGGGTGACAGCGCCTCAAGCACTGAACTCTACTGCC
>DASPTR010000185.1:0-6889 GCA_035623315.1 Candidatus Acidiferrum sp.
CCATGCACAAAATCCTAGCCTAGTAGGGGGGAGGTGTATCTTCGGATGTGCAACATCCCAAAATACAGATACTTTTCCACCGCGAAAAAACCGACCGAGGATAGGGGTAGGCGCATGTTCGTATGTACAACATCCCAAAACTGCAGGTAGCTCTCCTGCAACAACGCCTCAAAAACTGTCTAGGTTAGGGCTCAAGTTCCTATTCTGCTGAGATAGCCCTTTACTGACGGTGGCCCCATCTTAACCTTGAAGCACAAGCAAAGACACGCGTTCAACGTTAAGAAACGCCTTGAAGAAGCCGACTGATCCTTTTCAATTCCGTTTAACATTCAGAAAACCCACAAAATCGTCCACATGCGGAAAGTCGTAATCTAAACCAAAAATGGGAAACGTGGGAAAAGGTTTTTAGTATAGTTATATATTGAGAGACTGCAAACGTTTAGAATATACTGTGAGGATGAAATGATATGTCAGTGTTCGCAGCACCTGGCGCTTACGATCGTGCCATAACCGTCTTCTCACCAGATGGGAGGCTATTCCAAGTTGAATATGCCATGGAGCTTGTTAACCGTGGAGCAACCATCCTAGGAATACAATGCCCAGAAGGCGTCGTGTTAGGATCAGAAGAGAATGTTGAACCCCTCGAAGAGGCAGAATACTCATGGAAACTCTTCAAAGTTGACGATCACGTCGGCGCCGCCATAGTCGGCCTAAGCTCAGACGCGCGCATGCTAATAGACCAAGCGCGCTTGTACGCTCAGAGCAACAAGCTGACGTATGATGAACCAATCGACGTTGAAACCGTCACGAAGAGAATAAGCGACATAAAACAAATGTACACCCAACACGCCGGCGTCAGACCCTTCGGAGTCTCAATAATCTTCGGCGGAGTCGACAAAACAGGAGGCCGCATATTCTACACTCACCCCAGCGGAACCTACAGGGGCTACAAGGCCCACGCCGTAGGCGCAGGAAGAGAAACCGCGCTGGGCATACTCAAAGAAGAATACCGCGAAAACCTAAACCTCGAAGAAATCAAAAAACTTGCCGTAAAATGCCTAACCAAAGCGTTAGAGGCACGACAACTACCCCCGAGAATAAAAATAGCCGTGATCCCATCAGAAACCAAAAAAATGGAAATGCTGGCAGACGACAAAATCGAAGGCATCATGAAAGAGTTAGGCGCTGGCAAGTGAAAACGGGATGAGTGAAAAATACACCGTTGCCCGATTGACCAGAGACGACCAACATTTCGAGGTTTTGGTAAAACCTCAGAAAGCCTTAGACTACAGAAGCGGCAAAATCGCAGGAATAACCGAAGTCCTCGCTGCTGAGACGATATACTCAGACGCGAACAAAGGCACCAGAGCCTCAGAAGAGGGACTCCGCAAGATTTTCGGCTCGACCGACCCCCTGAAAGTGGCAGAAACGATACTGAAAACTGGAACGCTCCAGTTAACGACAGAACAGAGGAGAAAAATGGTCGAAGACAAACGACGACAAATAATAGACTTCATCTCCAGACAATCTGTGGACCCTAAAACGAACCTGCCCCACCCGCCGCTACGCATAGAAAACGCCATGGAACAAATTCACTATCCGATAGACCCCTTCAAACCTGTCGAAGAACAAGCGAAAGACATAGTCAAGCTGCTGCGTCCTATCTTGCCGTTGAAGATGGAACAGTTGTCCGTCGCAGTGACGGTACCTACCCAACACGCCTCCAGAGCCTACGGAGCAATCAAGGGATTCGGCACAATCAAACGAGAAGAATGGCGCGCAGACGGTTCATGGAGCGGAGTCTTAGAAATGCCAGCAGGCTTATATGCTCCCCTGCTAGAGAAACTCGGTGATATAACCAAAGGCACTGGAGAAGCGAAAATAATCTCATAATCGAACAACCATCACTCAATAACCAGGTGTAAAATCATGCCCACATTTTTTGAACCAAAACAAATCGCGACTCCTGGAGACCTGATCGCAGACGGGGATTACGTCCCAGGAGAAAACACGTACAAAGAGGAAGAGAAGATTTATGCTTCTAGAACGGGACTCGTTGAATACGACAACAAAAAGGTCAGCATAGTCGCCCTGAAATCCTTCTACATACCTAAACCAGGGGATCTAATCATAGGAACAGTCGTTGAAATAGGGTTCAACGGTTGGACGATAGACCTAAACGCACCCTATCAAGCGTTCCTCAGGCCATCAGACGTTCTGAGCAGACCGTTTAAACCGCAGAGAGACGAGTTGTCTCAAGTGCTTGACCTAGGCGACCTAGTCGTGGCAAAAGTGGTCTCATACGACAGAACACACGACCCGCAAATCACGGTTGCAGAACCCGGACTTGGAAAAATAACGAGAGGGCAAGTGCTCAAGATTACTCCGACAAAAATACCCCGCGTGATAGGCAAGAAAGGCTCGATGATATCCATGATAAAACAGGAAACAGGCTGCCAGATAATCCTCGGTCTCAACGGCGTAGTACTAGTCACGGGAAAGACTCCTGAGGAAGAGCAATCCGCGCTTATGGCCATTCTCAAGATTGAAGAAGAATCACACACGACTGGTCTTACTGATCGCATAACTCAGATGTTAAAGAAGGAAAAATCAAAACGGGAGGAAGAGAAGAATGAATGAAAAACCGGAGAAGCTGATCGACAAGAAAGGATTGAGACTTGACAGTAGAAAACACGATCAGCTAAGACAAGTGAAATTGGAAGTCGGCGTTATACCGAACGCGGATGGTTCAGCATACATAGAATGGGGAAAGAACAAGATCCTCGTCGGAGTGTACGGTCCGCGAGAGGCACATCCGAAGCATTTGGCTCTCCAAGATAGGCTGGTACTAAAATGCCGTTATCACATGGCGCCATTCTCTGTTCAAGAGCGAAAGTCACCGGCGCCCTCAAGAAGAGAAGTTGAACTCTCAAAGGTAATCAGAGAATCTCTTGAACCAGCAATTTTCATGGACCTTTATCCACGAACCATGATCGACCTTACCATCGAAGTCTTGCAAGCTGACGGAGGCACGCGGTGCGCAAGCATCACGGCCGCATCTCTTGCCCTGGCTGACTCCGGCATTCCGATGCGCGATCTTGTTGTCGCCTGCGCAGCTGGAAAGGCGGATGACACAGTAGTGCTGGATTTGATGGATGAGGAAGACAAGCTGGGAACAGCGGATGTTCCTGTTGCGTTGATGCCGAGTTTGAACGCTGTAACACTCCTCCAGATGGATGGAAAGCTGAGTCAGGAGGAGTTCAAGTCCGCCGTGAACTTGGCGATTGATGGGTGTAAGCAGATCTATGCTATGCAGAAGGAAGCTCTCAAGGCCAAATATGCTGGTGTAAAAGAGGAGGCTGAAGAATAATGACCGAAGTAGTTGCGAAGATCAAACAGAAGCAAATGGCGAAGTTGCTGGAAAAAGAAAAACGCTTGGATGGACGAGAACTGACTGAGTACCGCGAGATTAAACTCGAGCAGGGGATAATAGAGCGCGCAGAGGGCTCTGCCAGAGTCCGTATCGGGAAGACAGAAGTGGTAGTCGGCACAAAAGTTGAGCTGGGCGAACCTTTCACCGACACGCCGAACGAGGGCGTCCTGACAGTGAACGCGGAACTCGTACCGTTTGCCTCACCGAGCTACGAGGCCGGACCGCCGGACGAGAATTCAATCGAGCTTGCGAGGATCGTGGACAGGGGAATCCGCGAATCAAAGATGATCGACACGGAGAAGCTGTGCATAGACCCTGGAAAAAAGGTCTTCGTAGTTTTCGTGGACGTTTACGTGCTGAACCAGGCTGGTAATCTCATTGACGCTTCGGCTCTGGCTGCTGTAGCCGCGCTTCTGAACACGAAGATGCCAAACTATGAATTCGAAGACGGCGAGGTCAAACTCAAACCTGGCAGCAGTCAACTGCCGATAAAGCAGCATCCCGTGACCGTTACATGTGCGAAGATCGGGGACAAGCTGATCATCGATCCTCAACTTGATGAAGAGCAAGTTATGGATGCCAGACTGTCAATGGCCATAGATGATGATGATGAAATCTGTGCTATACAGAAAGGCGGATCTGGCTACTTCACGCCTGAGCAAGTGGTAGAATTCGCCAAACTTGCAGTGAAAAAGGCAAAGGAAATGCGGAAGAATCTAGACTGGTGAACATTCGTTGGGGCGACGAACCAAAAAAGTGGGGCCCGCTCGCGGGCTTGGTCCACGTTATGGGTCAACCGTTCGAAAACGCTACGTAAAGGTAATGCAAGAGTTGAAGGGAAGCCACAGCTGCCCCCAATGCGGTTTCCCAAGGGTCAAGAGGGAAAGCGTCGGAATCTGGAAATGTAGAAAATGCGGGTACGCCTTCACAGGCGGAGCCTACACACCGTCCACCAAGCTAGGAATAATCGCCAAAAGAGTTGCCAAAGGTGCCCCAATAGAAGAAGCAATGAAAGCAGAAGAACCCGCATAACACGCTCAATCGAACCAGCAAATGATGATCGCGCATGCCCCTCGGTCAGCAACAGTATGAAAACATCCGCTAAAATAACCTGTTTTTTTCCATCAGAAGGAAGCCTGAGAATAGTCTTAGCAGCTTTGAATCCCGACGTTGAGAAGCCTTCGACCGCTCGTTCCACCGTCACTTTGACGAGAAAGGACACGTGCCTCGTCTTGAAAGTTAAAGCGAAGGACACCGTGGCATTGCGTGCGACACTTAACACTTACCTGAGATGGATTGGCTCTCTGATCACCGTTCTTGAAGTTTTTAACAAGCTCTAGACTTTCACACACTTAGGCTTCCATGTTCTGAACCGGCTCACACGCTTGAATTCTATCTAGGGTTCTGATTTTGGCTGATTCTTTTAAATTACAAAGATGAAAACCTGCGCTTCTGATCATGGTTGATTAGGCGCGTCAGTTAAGCTGTTTGATCGCTTCTCTTATCGTCGCGGCAGATTTCTCTAGGTTTTTCTTGGTTTGGGCACTTAGTTTCAGTTGAATGATTTTTTCTATGCCATTTTTTCCTAGTATGACTGGTACGCCTACTGAGATGTCTCTCAGTCCGTATTCGCCCTGCAGTATCGTACTTGCGCCGACTACTCTGTTTCTGCCTTCCAGCATGGCGTCCGTCATTATTGCGATGACTGCTGCAGGCGCGTAAGTTGTAGAGCCTTTCAGTTTGATCACATCTGAGCCTGAAGTGACTGTCTGCTTGATGATTTTTGTGATTTGTTGTTTGTTCAGAAGTTGTGTGATTGGTATTCCTGATACTGAGGCGTATTCGACGAGGGGGACCATGCTGTCGCCGTGTTCGCCTATGACGAGGGCCCGAACATCTTCTCGCGATACGTCTAGTTCTTGTGCGATGTATGATCTAAATCGCAGAGTGTCCAGTATGTTGCCCATGCCGAAAACGCGGTTCCGTTGGAACCCTGATTCCTTGTAGGCTATGTAGGTCATTACGTCCACGGGGTTCGTGACGAGCATGAGTTTGCAGTGTGGCGCGTATTTTACGATTTGCTTCACGGCGTTTTTGACGATGGCCGCGTTTTTGTTCATGAGGTCGATTCTTGTCATTCCAGGTTGTCTGCCCATTCCTGCGACGAGGATCACGATTTCTGAGTCTTTGATTTGGCTGAAGTCGCTTGTGCCTTTGATTTTACCATCAAATTCTATGGCAGGCGCAGCCTGCATCATGTCGAGGGCTTCGCCTTTGGCAAGGTTTTCGGCTATATCTACTAGGATAACGTCGCTTTGTCTGTATCGGAGTATGTTGAAGGCGGCGGCGCTGCCGACTTTTCCGGCGCCGATTATTGCGATCATGTTTTGAAAGTATGCCGTTCAGTTCTAATATAGCCTACGCAATTCTCGGCCGGGGTTGACGATCGGCGCGTGTTTCGATGAAAGGTGTTGTCGCGTTTCTCGAGTTTGGTCTATTTTGAATATGTGTGAGGGTGGCCCTGTGGGGTTTTCGGCTGGAATGTCACGTTCTTATATGTGCTAATCAGTCTTACTTTGCTGTGTGGTGAATGGATTTGGCGGGGCTTCTCGACCCGTTGGAAGTGAAAGGGTTGGTTCTCAAAAATCGCATTGTGATGCCTCCTATGCAGACTGGTCGGGCTACGGTCAAGGGTGCGGTTACTGAGAGATTGATTGATTTTTATGCGAGGCGTTCGGCGGCTTTGGGTTTGTTGATCGTTGAGCACAGTTACGTTTCTGTTGTTGGCAGGTTAAGCAGGAAGCAGTTGGGGATCTATGATGATGAGTTAATCTCTGGGCTTGAGAAGCTTGCTGGTCGAATTCACGGTCTGGGTACGCCTGCTGTAATTCAGATCACGCATGTTGGAGGTGTCGCTGTCAGGGATGTCATAGGCGTTGAGCCTGCTGGTCCTTCTGTAACTCGGCATGCTCGTGAGTTGACTCGAGGTGAGATTGGAGGTTTGGTTGAAGAGTTTGCTTTGGCTGCGGAGCGTGCGATAAAGGCTGGTTTTGACGGTGTTGAACTTCACGGGGCGCATGGTTTTTTGCTCAATCAGTTTTTTTCGCCATTGTTGAACAGACGCATGGACGAGTATGGTGGTTCCTTGGAGAACAGGATGCGGTTTCCGCTTGAGGTTGTTGAAAGAGTGAAAGAGAAAATCAAACCAGGTCTTCTGCTTTACAGGTTAGGTGCAGACGATTTGGACACGAATGGGACGCGGATTGAAGATTCAGTGGCGTTTTCGCTGATGCTTGAAAAGAAGGGTGTGGACATAATCGATGTTTCTGGTGGCCTGTGTGGCAGCGAACCTGAGCGTCTTCGAGGCGTTAGGGGTTATTTTGTTCCTCAGGCCAGCCTTATAAAGAAGGCTGTAAAAGTGCCTGTCATCGGCGTCGGAGGAATCAGTGAAGCTGA
>DASPTR010000186.1:0-4385 GCA_035623315.1 Candidatus Acidiferrum sp.
AAAGTTCCTGAGAAAAGCGATCTGAAAAATGGAGGAGGAAGTCAATGACACAGGAAAGGAATTTGAAAAGTGTCGAGTTGAGATTGGTTTCAGAATTGTTGAAAAATTGCCGACGAAGCGATAGAGAGCTTGCGAAGGCAATAGGAGTATCTCAGCCCACGGTATCGAGAACGTTGACTAAGCTGGAGAAAGGGGGATTCATAAGAAATTATACGATCATACCTGACTTCGCCAAGCTTGGATACAGCATGCTGGCCATCACTTTCGTAAAACTCAAAAGGTCCTATTCAGAGGAAGAAACGGAAAGGATAAGAAAAGCTGTCAAGGAGAGGGTTGAGCAGAGTAAGTTCGGAATTGTCATGCTAGAACGTGGAATAGGACTAGGATACGACGCTTGCATTGTTTCAATCTACAGAGATTATTCGGAATACTCTCGGCACAAAGATGTCATAAGGGCTTTTCCATTCATAGATATTACCAAAATAGAATCTTTCATCGTCAATCTTGAAGACAACGTTCGGTATCGTCCCCTGAATTTTGAGACCATCGCAAGACAACTCGCAGCCTGTGAAATGGCAAATCAAGAACATAATCTTTAAGCCAGTTTGACCACTCGATTTTTCGCGTTTTCTTTCAGGTCTTAATGTCCTCTAGACAGCTGGAAGATGTTTGTCTCTGTGGCAGTCGCGCGCGGGATAGGCAACGCAAATTAATGTGTCCGCATTTCAGATTGGGTCTCCTTTCTCCCAAGTATGTATGGACCTGGCGGACCTCTTTAGGCCCAACGGGATGTTATTGTGGTTGCTCAGCAATCCTGAGGGGACTCCGGGCAGAGGCTGCCGCCAGATCCTCAAAGACTCCTTCGCCGAAATTGGTTAAAAGGGCAACGATGGAACGACATCCGAGCACAGCAGAGAGATGAGTGAAAGTGAGTAATGCAGGGCGTGCCAGCCAACCTTACTTGGTTTATGTCAGCCTTCGGTTTTCTTTCCGCTTTCTAAGAGGAATTGTGGAAATGCCTTGAGTCTTTCAGCCATTTCTTTGAGGTGTTCATCCACCATGTAGTTGACCGTTCCTTTCGCGAAGGTTCCGTCCTCTTCTCTTTTGCCCGCTTCGACCCCTGTCAGAACTTCTATTCCTTCGTCGATAGTGTTGACAGGGTAAATGTGGAATTTCCCCTCTTTTACGGCATCCACTATTTCTTCTTTCAGCATAAGATTCTGCACGTTACTTTCGGGCATCATTATTCCCTGTTTACCAGTGAACCCTTTGGCCTTGCAAACTTCAAAGAACCCTTCGATTTTCTCGTTCACACCGCCTATAGCTTGAACTTCGCCTTTCTGATTCACGGACCCAGTTACGGCAAGATTCTGCTTTATGGGAAGCCCTGAAAGAACAGAGAGAAGGCAGTAGAGTTCAGTGCTTGAGGCGCTGTCACCCTCGACTCCCTCATAGTTCTGTTCAAAAACAAGCCGTGCGGAAAGGCTAAGAGGTCTGTCCTTCGCGTACTTCTCATTCAAGTATCCGCTCAAAATGAGGACCCCTTTAGTGTGGATCGGCCCGCCCATCTGTGCTTCCCTTTCAATATCTATGACCCCTTCTCGACCCAGGCCAATGCTGGCTGTTACGCGTGAAGGAGTCCCAAATTCAAAGTCGCCTAGGCTGATCACAGAAAGACCATTAACTTGGCCAACACTCTCAGCGTCTGTGTCTATGAGGAGAATTCCTCTTTGAATCATCTCTTGAATCTTCTCCTGAATCAGTTTTGACCGGTAAATCTTCTCTTCCACGGCCTTTTTCACGTGATCCCCCGTAACGTACTCCGAGTTGTCTTCCACAGCGTAAAAGTTCGCTTCGCGAACAACATCAGCAACCTCAGCGAATCGGGTAGAAAGTTTCTGTTGATCCTCAGCCAGCCTTGAACTATGCTCGATAAGTTTAGCCAAGCCTGAGCCATCCAAGTGTTTAAGCTTCTCCTTCTGACAAAGTGAGCAGACGAAGGCCGCATACTGTTGCATGTTCTCCTCTGTCCTGTCCATGGTCGTATCAAAATCTGCCTTGACCTTGAAAAGCTCCTTAAAATCCATGTCCAAATCGTAAAGCTGTTCGTACAGATACGGGTCTCCGATGATGGCCACCTTAATGCTCAGAGGAATAGACTGCGGCTTCAATGTCTTGGTCGTAATGAAGCCATATTGCTCCTCCAAATCTTCAATGTTAATCTGCTCGTTTCTAAGGGCCCTCTTCAAACCGTCATAAGAAAACGAATTGCGAAGCAAATCCTCAACTGGGAGAATCAAGTATCCCCCGTTAGCCTTGTGCAATGATCCCCCACGGATCATGGTAAAGTCAGTGATAAGGGCGCCGAACTGAGCTTCTCTTTCTACCCTGCCGAAAAGGTTCTGATAGGTAGGGTTAAACTCCGTTATCACGGGAGCCCCTTTCACTTCTGAGTTATCGACGATCACGGTTACTTCATATTTCTTGAACGGTGCTTCTCTGGCCCAAGGCATGGGAAAAGGGGTCTTCGGTTCATCTTCAACTCCTCTTATGAAATGAGATAGGTTCTCCAGAATGTCACTTTGCACACTCTTCAAGTAAGCAGCAACCTCTGGAAGATCCTTGTATCTCTCCGTCAGATCAGAAACGAGGTGACCGATAGAGTACATTGCAACGTCACGGTTCAATTTGTCAAGTTCTTGATGGATCCGCCTATCCATGTCTGAAAATTGCCTCATGGCATTCCTAAGTTCTGCTTCTAACAACTCCCTCTTCTGTTGAAGCTCCGCTTTCGTCTTCGCTGGCAGGTTCATGAATTCTTGATCGCTGACAGGCTTACCTTTTATCACAGGAATCAGAAGGAACCCAACAGGCGTGCCTTGAATTATGAAGCCTTCGCTTTGCGCCTTAGCGTTAAGCTGATCGATAAGCTGCTTTCTCTGATTCTCCAAATCCTCCAATGTTGCTTCTCTCTTCTTAGCGTAATCTTCACTTTCAAAAGCCTTAGGAAGAGCCCTTCTTGCTTCTTCCACAAACTTCTTCATGTCAGCTCGGAATTCCTTACCTCTACCCGGAGGCAGCCTTATCGCCTTGGGCTCATACTGGTTAGAAAAGTTATTCACGTAGCACCAGTCATCGGGAACAGGCTTGGTCTTTGCCAGATCTTCCAAGAAACCCCTGATGGCCGTTCTTCTTCCAGTTCCAGGATAGCCCGCTACGTAAATGTTGAACCCTCGCCCCTTTATCCCCAGGCCAAACTTGAGGGCCCTTACTGCCCTCTTCTGGCCGACGATCTCCTGAAGAGGCGTCATCTCTTCTGTGGTCTTACACTTCATAAGGTCGGATGAACATTCTTTCCTGAGCTTCTCAGCAGGCAACTCTTCAACCATTTTTCATCATACCTCTCTGATTGAATACTCTCGAAGACGATTAACTTGCTTCATATCAAAGACAACTTGAAGAAAAATCTTTCTGCCAACATCGAATAAGCATTAACAAACGCCGCCAATGAACAGGCACGAGCGTAGACTGCGCCCCGAGCAGGGAGAAACTTTAAAGTCTGCTTTTTTCTTAGTCAAAACCGTCATCAACACTTAAGGCGTTGGAGAATCCGTGAAATACAGAAACTTTGGAAAAAAGTTAGACTGGCAACCTTCCGCTTTGGGCTTCGGAGCAATGCGACTTCCGATAATTGGCAACGATGCCTCCAAAATAGACGAACCAGAGGCAACGAAGATGATCAGATATGCCATCGACCACGGCGTGAACTACGTAGACACGGCATACGTTTATCACAGAGGCAACAGCGAAAGCTTCCTCGGCAGAGCGTTGCGCAACGGATACAGAAAGAAGATAAGACTTGCAACGAAGATGCCGACTTGGCAAGTGAAGTCCGAACATGACATGGACGTTTGCCTTGACGAGCAGCTCAGTAGGCTCAATTTGGACTACGTGGATTTTTATCTGCTACACGGCCTGACTGGTGAGCGATTTCAGAAACTCAAAGAACTGAACGTACTAAAATGGGCCGAAAAAAAGATAAACGAAGGAAAATTCAAGCATCTCGGCTTCAGCTTCCACGACGAATACGAGGCTTTCAAGAAAATCATCGACAGCTACGATGGATGGACAATGTGCCAGATACAATACAATTATCTTGACGCTGATTACCAAGCTGGAACGAAAGGCCTGAAGTACGCAGCATCAAAAGGATTAGCCGTCGTCGTGATGGAACCAATAGCAGGCGGAAGACTCGCATTCAAACCACCCGAAGAAGTACAGAAAATCTGGGACTCCGCCGAAGCCAAAAGATCCCTTGCAGAATGGGCGCTAATGTGGGTTTGGAATCACCCAGAAGTATCACTCGTGCTAAGCGGCATGAGCAC
>DASPTR010000187.1:0-5434 GCA_035623315.1 Candidatus Acidiferrum sp.
AGTCTCTTTTGTTACGTGCAAGCATGCTCCCAAGGTCAAACCTTTTAACGGCTTCTCTTCAGAGAACCTTCGCCTTATCTGGTCTAAAACAGGCATATGCTTCGAAGCCCATTCTGTCTGAAGGAAACCTTTCTTCGCCAAGGTTTCATCTTTCACTTTGAAATTATCCATATCCTTTCCTCACGACACAACGGGTCATATGCGTACTTGCTATTTATCTTAAGCGGCCTATGTAGGCTGAGATCTTTGCTCCGTAGGATGCCAATTTAGACCTCTAATTGTTCTGTACGTCAGGTGTCGCAGGCCTTTGCCCAAGGCTTAAAGCCTTCCAAATGCGTTATCAGTGATTCTCGGAGTAATGGACTTTGGATAACGTTGACACTGTGATCTGGATCCTGCCTTTCCTTGCTCTCTTTGACGTCATCTCAACCTTCTATGCTTGGAGTAAAGTCTCTTCTTTGCAGGGTTATAATTGGGAGTTCTTCGCGAGCTTTGTCAGTGCGAGTTCGATCTACGCGTACTTTTACGCTGCTGTCTATATTCTGTTCGTAGTTGGAATTGCATACGTGCTTATGTACATTAAGAACAAGGTGCTGAAGCCTTCTCGTACGCCTGATAGGGTAATCTTTCTGGTTTTGGTCGGAGTAGTTTTCTACATTTACATGAGAATGGCGGCCGCGCTCTTGATGAATTTCTTCTTGCCTTCGATCATTGAGCGCGGTCTCAACATGTTTGAGCTTCCTCTGGTCATATATGCAGGCTGCATCTTGAGCCTTGGTTTTTACGTGTGGGACACTGTTCTTGCTTGGGAGAGGAATAGCGGTGACAAAGAGAAAAAGTGAACATGGCTTCAATATTTCGATGGAAGCCCTGCGCAAATACTTGACGACTGTGTACGGTTCAGAAGTGAAGGTTCTCGATACATGGCAGTTGAGCGGCCAAAAGCTTGAACACGAGGACCTGAAAGGATTCGGATACGGTTTCCCATTCGTTATCGAGTTTGCCGTTGGCACTGACGTAAAACGTGTCGTTTTGGAGACCATGCGCGCTGAAGGTTTTGGGCACGAATATCCTTCCGATCGAGCTCAGGTTCTCCTTTTGCAGTATTCGACCTTCAACAAGTTGCCTCGTCACGTGCGTTCCGTCGACGTGGGCGCGTTGGTTCCTGATTCTGGTGGTTTGGCAACTCTGGGAAAATGCGGCGAGTTCTTCATTTTGACCGAGTTTGTGGAGGGGAAACTGTACCACGTTGATCTTGACACCATTAAGGAAACGGGGAAAACCAGCAAACTTGATGAGCAACGCTGTTTGGCCTTATCAGACTATCTCGTTGAGATTCATAAAGTCAGACGTGAAGCACCTGAACTCTATGTTAGGCGGGCTCGTGAGCTGGTTGGGCAAGGGGAATGCGTCATGGGTCTGCTTGACAGTTACCCACCTGATCTGGACTTCATGAGCGAGGCAGACTTGATCAGCATCGAGAGACATTGTGTGGAATGGCGTTGGCGGCTCAAACACAAAACACACAGGCTTAAACAGGTGCACGGAGACTTCCACCCTTGGAACGTGCTGTTTCGTGAAGGATCAGACTTCACCGTTTTAGACCGTAGCCGAGGCGAATGGGGAGAACCCGCGGATGACATCACCGCAATGACTATCAACTACATCTTCTATTCTCTGCAGAAGTATGGAAAACTTGCCGGCGCTTTCGAACGCCTGTTTAAAATCTTCTGGGGTAACTATTTGCAGAAGACTGGGGACAAAGAGATTCTTGAAGTCGTGCAGCCTTTCTACGCTTGGCGAGGTTTGGTGGTGGCTTCACCAGTTTGGTATCCTCACCTTGAAACGAGGGTTCGTGCCAGTTTAATAAACTTCGTCAAGAACGTTCTTGCATGTGAAAAATTCGATTTAGAACACGTGAACTCGTATTTTAACTGTGCATAAGCTTGTTTTTTAGATTGCTCAGGACGCATCGTGTTTCGACATATTTCAGATTCAGGATTAAAGGCTAAATAGTGAATTCTTCGAATATGTATTGTCTACGGTGCTTAGACATGGACGCTCACTCAGTTGCCGATGTGGCAAAAATGCTTAAGGACATGGGTTATTCACGTGAGACAGTCGAACAGATTTTAAAATGGTACAGATAGAGTAGCTCGTCGATGGATCGGCGCCATGAAAGGCATCTACGCATTAGTTATTTCAGTTGAGAAGAACATCGTGGTGAACGTCGGTGCCTTGCATGGGATACGTTTTGAGAGGGGACTTTACGTGTACGTGGGTTCAGCCCAGAACGGAATAGAGACGAGAACGGCGAGGCACCTCAGGAAAGTCAAGAAGAGATTTTGGCACATTGACTATTTGCTTTCGGCGGACAACGTAAACGTTCTAAAGGTTTTGGGAAAGACAGGTCCAAGATCAGAAGAATGCAAGTTCGCTAGGAAATTGGACAAGCTAGGCAAAGCGGTAAAGGGGTTCGGCTCATCTGACTGTAATTGCGTGGGCCACCTCTTTAGACTGGACAACTGCGAATTTTTAAGCAGGTGGATGGATGAGTTAAAGATCGTTTGAGAGGCAGGGTCCTTGAGGGAAAACGGCTGGTGCGTTTGGATCACTGGGTTGCCGGGCAGCGGCAAATCTGTCGTCTCCGAAATGTTGCTGAAGCTTCTGCATGAAAGAGGCGTGAGTGCGCAGATTCTGTCCTCTGATGCGTTGCGCAAGATAATGACTCCTGAGCCGACTTACTCCATTGAGGAGCGGGACAACGTGTATTCAACCCTTGCTTACATCGCAAAACTGTTGACTGAAAACCACGTTAACGTGATAATTGATGCAACTGGAAACCTTAGACGTTACAGGGAGCGTGCCAGAGAACAGATTCCTGCTTTCATGGAAGTGTATCTTCAGTGCCCCCTAAACGTTTGCGTGCAACGTGAAGCGAATAGAGACGAGACATATCATGCGCCAAAACACATCTATGCTCGCGCAACGAAAGGCGAAACCTCAACAGTGCCGGGAATAGGGCAACCTTACCAACCTCCTTTACACCCAGGGATCACCTTGGACACAGTGAAATTGAAACCTGAAGAATCTGCAAACAAAATAGTGAAGAAACTCCTAATGCAAGCCATGTAGACCGGGCCCGAAGCCCTGATTATTGGCTCCTCTCCACGTATTCCTCTACGGCTTCGGCTTGCTCCTTTGAGACGTTGCCTCGTTCGAGGAGGCACTTGACGAGTCCACTGATCTTTGTCAACGCGTGGACGCAGATGCCGAGCTTTTCGATGTTTTCTCGGCCGCCTTGTTCTCTGTCAACTACGATCATCAAGTGCTCAACTTTGCCTCCGAGGTCTTCTAGAGGCTTCATGCCTTCTATTTTCGACAATCCCTCGCTAAGGACATCGTCGAAGAACAATATGCGGTCTCCTTTTGCAACGTCCGCGCCTGCTATCCTGCCAGTAACGCCGTAGGCTTTTTCCTCTTTTCTGACTACGGTGCATGGCAGGTTGACCTGACAGCCTATGCTGGGCAAGATTAATGCGCCCTTCAATTCGATTGAAGCCAACTTGTCAATTCTGTGTACGGTCATGATTTTTCTGATTTTACCTGCGGCTCTTTCGGCAATTGTGCACAAATCTGCAGGCGAAGAAAGCAGGCTTGCCATGTCAATGTAGTAGGGACTCATGGCTCCCGACTTAATCCTGAAGGTACCGAACTTCAGGCAACCAGAACGATAAAGAGCCTCTGCAACCTTCGCTGTGGCCGTGGACATTTGTCTCGCAAGTGATTAAGTCGTGTCCCATTATAACGTTTGCCAATGCTCCAAGCCAGTCTTTTTTGAGATATATTCTGCGCAAGGAAATAATATATTATATATTGAGATACAATGTTTAAATTGTCTTGCAGGTCTGGAATATGTTCAAGAAAGGAGAAGTTGACGCCCAATCTTGCCAGCATGAACAACCCAAAGTAAAAGAAGAAGTAGAGGCTACCTTGCGCAGACTACAGATCTTGAAGAGCAGAATCTCGGAACTGAGAATCCACTGCGAAGAACTCAGGAGTATGACGTCAGAAACTAAAAGAAATGGTCTGCTCTGCAGCGAATGCGGAGAGGCAATTGAGCCTGGTCAAGAGATCATAGTCAAAGGCTCTGATGATACAGAGAAGAGACAGTACCATAAAGAGTGCTTCAAGCTACTTTGGGTCTAATCTCATCTGGTTCGATGCTCATATTACGCATTGAGCATTAGCATATTTCTTGCAGGTCAACGTGTGACCTGTTTGTCTATGCTTTCCACTGTTTGCGGAAATGATTTTTCGTAAAGAGCGGCAAATAGGTACCTATTTTCTTGTCTATCTTATCGCTAAGCGACTTTTTCGGGCCGAGTTGAAGACAAACCTGCAAGACGTTGCTAAGACCAAAATGTTAATAACTCAATGTTTTCATGTCTAGAAGACACGAAGCGGAAAAACAATGGGACATAGGAAAACGCATGCTCCGAGGCATGGTTCACTGGCATATTTGCCTAGGAAACGTGCTAATAGCATTTTGGGAAGAATCCGCTTCTGGCCGAAGATCGAAGGGAATACGCCTAGGCTTCTTGGTTTTGCGGGTTACAAGGCCGGGATGACTCATGTGTTCAGGATCGAGGATAAGAAACGGTCGCCAAATTTTGGGAAGGAAGTGATGAGTTCAGCGACTGTGTTGGAGACGCCTCCGCTTATTGTGTGTGCTGTTAGGGTTCTGACGAGGAATCTTTACGGTTTGGAGAATTTTTCAGAGGCTTGGACGAAAGATCCGCATAAGGATCTTGAGAAGATACTTACTGTTCCTGAAAGTTACAGTATGGATGAGAGCCTGAAGAAGATCGAGGAAAACTTGCCTAAAGTGTCAACGGTTCGTGTTGTGGCCATAACTCAACCTAGGCAGACCAGTGTGCCGAAGAAGAAGCCTGACATTATGGAGATAGAGGTTGGCGGAGGAACAATTCAGCAGCAATTTGAATATGCAAAGACTCTGCTGGGAAAGACTATTGCGCCTACGGAGCTTTTCAAGGACGGACAGTATGTTGACACGGTAGCTGTTACAACTGGGAAAGGCTGGCAGGGGCCCGTGAAGCGTTGGGGCGTGACGATTCTGCAGGCCAAGGGAAAGAAGACGAAGAGAGGCATAGCCACGCTTGGACCGTGGAATCCTCATCACGTAATGTACAGCGTGGCGAGAGCTGGTCAGATGGGTTTCCATCAGCGGACGGAGTATAACAAGCGTATCCTCAAGATCGGCGCGGATGGCAAGGACGTAACGCCAAAGGGTGGTTTCATCAGGTATGGCGTTGTTCGAGGTCCTTACATGCTGCTGGAAGGAAGCGTTGCGGGAACGGAGAAGCGTCCAATCAGGTTGCGGTATCCCGCTCGTCCACCTGGGGGCGTTGGT
>DASPTR010000188.1:0-3406 GCA_035623315.1 Candidatus Acidiferrum sp.
GCTGACCTCTGCGTAAACCAATGCTCGATAGACTTAAATGCTCTCCTTTGCGAGACGCATCAATGAATGAACTCACAATATTTCAAGGCACATGATACGAGAAATTCAAACCGAAAGCTCTATATCTTTTCCAAGTCGAGGTTCTTTTCCAAGAGAAAGTCGGGCCCGTAGCTCAGTAAGGCTAGAGCGGCGGACTCTTAATCCGTAGGTCACGGGTTCAATTCCCGTCGGGCCCGCCAACAAACATGCGAATTCAATCAGTCTGAACGCTTTTACCTATATCCCACGCTTTTAGTTGGAAGTCTTGGGGATTTCAACAGCAAATTCAGACTCTGGATCAATTGTAATGGTAAGGCAAGAGGTTCAAACAAGTAGCTAGCGCCTCTTCCCTGTCCCAAGGTTAAAATCTAGCTGAGTGAATTTTGATATTGGGGTTCTATTGTGTCGTGTGCTGAAGGAATTGGGAAGACTTTGAGCAACCCGTTTGAAAGAGATGGTAAAGTCTTTTTAAGCAAAGTCTCGACGACGGGAGACCTAAGATCAGACATTCTCAAGGCTGTCAACTTGATTGGTGGTTTCAAGAAGGTTATCGACAAAGGCGATGAAGTTCTGCTCAAGCCTAATTACAACTCTGCCGATGCTCCACCCGCTTCAAGTGACCCCGAATTTCTTAGGGCAATCGTTGAGCTGTTGCTCGAAAATGGCGCGAAAGTAATTGTGGGAGAATCTTCTTGGCAGGGGCTCGCTACGCGGAAGGCATTCGAAAAAGCTAGAGTGCTTGCTGCTTTGAAGGACACGGGGGTAGAAATCGTGTTTTTTGATGAAGAAAAATCGACAAAAGTTAAAGTGGGTGGAGAATACCTTGAACACGTAAGTTTGGCGGAAAGAGCCCTTAAGGCCGACAAGATAGTCTATTCCTGCTGCATGAAAACGCATTTCCGGGCTGACTTCTCCCTTAGCCTGAAACTAGCGTTCGGGTTCACGAAGAAGAGCGAGAGAATGGCGTTCCACGTGAGACACTTGAAAGAAAAACTTGTTGACTTGAATTTAGTGGTACATCCAAGTTTGATAATCATGGACGGAAGAAAATGCTTCATAACAGGAGGACCATTCGGCGGTGAAGTGCGAAACCCAAACGTTATTCTTGCCTCTGGAGACCGAGTAGCCATGGATGTCGAATCCATCAAAATCATCGAAAGCTTTGAAGGTTCCAAGCTCAAAGACGACCCATGGAGTTATACTCAAATACGTCGCGCAACCGCACTCGGATTGGGAGTAAAAAACGAGGAAGAATATACGGTCATGACCGGATAGGGAACAACCCATTGTTGTAATTTCAATACCTTGAACCTTGATGGTTACTCGTTGATGTCATTAAATCGAGAATGGATGAGATGAACGAACACCACAAACGATAGTCAGAATCGCCACCTTTTCTCTATAGTTTACGTATCATTCTATACAGTATTTGGGAAGTCTACATAAATGCTGCATTCGAAGGATTTGGTAGGAGGAAGCGCGATGCAGAAGAACTGCAGAAGGAAGAGAAAAAACGAAAAACTGACAGAACCGCTTTATTTCACACATTCTTGAGGTTTAAAATCTGCCATGTTAAAACAGTCACGAAGAGACAGTCCAAAGTTAAGAAAGAAGGATATCAGAAAACCAAAGCCGAAACAGAATACAGATGCTATCGATTGGTTATTGGCCATTGACATAGGTCGAGGTTAGGAATCTAGCGCGCTGGGCTGAAACTCTCGTATTCGCCGCCTTGTGTTAACAACCCTCATAAGAATCCACAATCCCACTCTCACGCAATCACGTTCAGAAGTGTTGATAGGAAGTTATCTCCCCAAGTTCTTTACGCGATGGCTTCGGCGGCTCAACTCCGGCATAGCCGACTTGCAATAAGCAAGCTGTCCTGTGAGTTCGAGGAACTTGCAGAAATCTTCCAACTTCGTTTTCTTCTCTTTTGTTGAAAAAGGTGTAGACGCAGCTAGCCAATTCCTCATTGGCGATGGCAAGCATCATGTTCTCAACAGCTATCCAAGTTGAACCTTGAGCAAGTTCGTTCAAAAACCCTTTCTCACTTTTGTAGGTAACACCTAATAACAAAGGAATATCTTTCATGTAAGATTTGTCCCATGTTCCTCCTCTCGCAGCCAAGTAACGTGTGCGTTCTGGAATAAACTTCTTCCAATGCTTTCTGCTGTATTTTGTACAAATCTCCGCTATTCTGGTCTTGACATCGAGATCCGTGATGACGATAATGTGCCAAGGCTGCGAGTTCCCAGCAGATGGAGCCCATCGGCAAGCCTCAAGTATGTTCCTTAGAAGTTTTTCAGGAACAACGTCTTTCCTGAACTTCCTGATGGTTCTTCGTTTAGTAATTAACTCCCCAAACTCCATACCTGCCAACCTTTCCATCTCATTCGAGAACCACTGACTTAAGTTTAGTGTAGAACAGTACTATTCAAGAATCTTAAGCCTGAACGATCAAACCGTGACAGATCTGACATAACCTATTTGAGCATGTTACATGCGACACATGTCTTAAGGAATAATGCAATGACAAATACTCAAGAAATCGACGGTCTCAACTTCAATAAGATTTTGAACAATTCGCTGAAGATCTTCTTCAAAGATGCATTAAAAGCAGCTGTCACTAACCCATCACAAGCAGTTTTTTTCCTCAAAACGTTGAACTGGCAGAGAGGCGCAGTTCGCATCAGAGAAAAATGGGAAAGAGAGGGAATCCATGTGCCCCCAGTACTCGTATTCAGCGTGACAAGCAAATGCAATTTGCACTGCAAAGGCTGTTACCATCAGACTCTGCGCCAAACATCACACGAAGACATCAGCGATGAAAGACTCCTAAAAGCAATAGCCGAGGCAAAGGAACTCGGCATCTCCTTCATCGTGTTCGGCGGAGGAGAACCGCTTATGCGACCTCGCATACTTGACATTCCAGCAAAGTATCCTGAAATCATGTTTCTCATGTTCACCAACGGATTGCTCATCAACGAAGACGTTATCAGGAAAATGAACCAGAGAAGAAACGTTGTCCCTCTGCTCAGTCTAGAAGGTTACCAAACTGACACGGACGAGCGGAGAGGAAAAGGAGTCTACGAAATGCTGCAGAAATCGATTGACATGCTCAAACAAAATGGAATCTTCTGGGGCACCTCGCTGACCCTGACAAGAAGCAACTTCGATGAAGTGACAGAAAACGAGTTCGTGGAAAAACTCGTCAAATCAGGCTGCAAATTTTTCATGCTCGTCGAATACACTCCCGTCAAAGAAGGAACCGAAAATTGGGCATTGACTGAAGAGCAAAGATCGGAACTTGTCGAAAGGAGAAATGCCTTCCGCTCCAAGTATGGAGCAGTGTTTGTCGCACTTCCTT
>DASPTR010000189.1:0-55998 GCA_035623315.1 Candidatus Acidiferrum sp.
GTTTTCCCATAGATTATCATTTTCAAAACGTTGAATATGCTGTCCTGCCTGTCCCGATAGCTGAGCCAAGAAACTTCGTCATAGCTCAACTTCCTCTTGCCTTGAGCCAGAGCCTGAAGATCCATAACAGCTGAGCGGACATCGCCCTCAGACCGTTGGGCAATAAACTTCAAGGCCTGCTCATCAGCGTCGATTCCCTCTTCAGCACATACGCCCTTCAAAAACTTCGCAACCTCTCCGGCTGCTGGTTTCTTAAATTCAAGCAGCAGGCAATAGTTGCGCAGGTTTGAAAACCTGGGATCATAAGCACTGTCAGCGATAAGAACTACGGGGCACCGAGCGACTTTAACAACGTCTGTTATGGCCTTCACACCGCCCTTGTCCGACGTGCCTGTCAACCCGTCAAGTTCATCGAGCAGAATGAGCCTTTTCTCGCCGAACAGCGACCCGAACTGGGAAGCTAACCCAGCGAAGTTGTTTATCGCATCTTCTGTCCGGTAATCACTCGCGTTCTTCTCCACAAACTCCATATGCAGATCAGCCGCTAAGGCTTCGACAGTAACCGTTTTCCCCACGCCGGGAGGACCATAAAAGAAGACGGCCCTTTTCTTAGGAACCTCCTTGTCCCAGGACTTAACCCATTCAACGAATTTCTGGACGGTTTCCTTGTTTCCCACGACTCCGGCAAGAGTCTTTGGCCTATGCTTAACAGTCCAAGCTGCAAACATTAGTCGGCACCTAATCTCTTTTTTTCAAATCCAAACCTGCCTCTACAAGTTTGGCAAGCAAGGCACTCAGCTGAACCTCCTCATCTGAACCCTCAACAAGCCTGAAGTCAACTTCACCCACGATGCCAGCAAGCCTTATCTTCCAAAACTCGGGAACATCGGACCTAAAGATTTCAGAGTGAATCTGACGGATTACGTCACTTCCAGCGACGCCGTACTTTTGAATCATCTCCCGTAATTGCTTCCTAGCCTCCACGAAATTGCCGTCCATGGCAGTCTTTATCATCTTCTGCACATCCGCAGGATGAGCCCTTCCAGTTATCGAATACACCACTTTCGCATCCACTGGCTTTCCCAACGACGCCGCAGCCTGCAGAGTATTTGTCGCCCTCCTCAAGTCACCAGCGCAAACCTCGAAGATTGCGTCCAAACCTTCTCTTGACAATTTGACTCTTTCTTTCTCAGAAATCTCGCTCAAGTAACGATCATGCTCCTCTCTAGGCAAGTAAGTAAAACGGAAAGGAGCACACCGAGACTGAATAGGTTCGATTATTTTTCCACTGTAATTCGCACACATGACAAATCGACAGGTCTCCGTATAGCGTTCCATAGTTCTCCTGAGCGCCTGCTGAGCATCAGAAGTCATGTTGTCAGCTTCATCAAGTATCATTATCTTAAACGGAATTTCACCGATAGACTTCACTCTCGCAAAAGTCTTCACTGTCTCCCGAACGACGTCAATTCCTCTCTCGTCACTAGCATTCAACTCCATAACGTGCTCCCGATAAACCTCACCATAAAGATCCCTTGACAAGCACAAAGCCGCAGTGGTCTTCCCAGTCCCGGGAGGCCCAGCAAAAATGCAATGAGGAACATTCCTCGACTTAACGAAACTCTTCAGTCTCTCAACAATCTCTCTTTGGTCAACGAGATCACTCAACGTTTTCGGGCGATACTTCTCGGCCCACATTTCAAAACTCAATCAGGCAACCTCCGCGTCAATAGTTTGTTTTCATGGATTAATAAGAGTATAGAAACGCGGTTCTAGGTTATCGATACATTCGCTCTAATGCGAAAGACGCATTTGAAAAGTTAGTCGACATCATACGCCTCCTCTCTGAAAACAGAAAACCGGAGGCAAACGCAACAGTAGTGATAGTCAGCAACAAATCCTTCTTCAACCAATGCTTGAACAACTTCTAAAGTTTCACTCGAACCTCAGCTCTTGCCGCAACAATGTAATCCTCAGGCTCATCTACCATCGTTGCCCCGTCAAAAGCGTATTCCAACCGTATCAAAGATTCGAAGACCTCGAACAAATTCCAACAAGAAAGTATCATGAATTTTCTATGTTCACGAATGTTCACAAGTCGATCAGTTTAAAGCAATACTTAAATGTGAATGCAGAATACTGAGTTTACTCCAAAAAATGATGTTGAGGAGAGACGAAAAATGACTGAACGTGTACATAAAAACAGTGCTTACCTAAACGGCAAATCAACCACCGGAACACAAACTCGCGTCAAGGACACAAGCCCAACCAGCGGAATGTGTCCCATTTGTATACGTGACTGCCCATTCCTTTGTGAAATAAGCATGTCAGCATTCAGAGGAAGAGAAGCGCTCTATCCAGAACCAGTGCAATTTGGCTACAGCACAGCGGGAGCCCTGAAAGACTTCGGCTTAGACTGGTCACATTTCAACATACAAGCAGGCCTCTTCGAAGCAGATGGAATCGAGCCG
This sequence comes from Candidatus Acidiferrum sp., assembly GCA_035623315.1. Taxonomy (GTDB): domain Archaea; phylum Thermoproteota; class Bathyarchaeia; order Bathyarchaeales; family Bathycorpusculaceae; genus DASPTR01. Next base: position 2,472 of record DASPTR010000189.1, read on the forward strand.
GACTCTGATAAGACAATATTTCCAAATGTGAACATAGAATCAAAGGTCGGGGGTATACCACTTAAGGTCCCTATCCTGAACGGCGCATTCGGCTCAACTGACGTTGCAAGGCTGAATTGGGAAGGCCTAGCAGTAGGTGCAGCAATCTCTGGCACATCCATAATCGTAGGAGAAAACGTCTGCGGCATGGATGCAGAAGCACAAATCACGAACGGAAAAGTCACCCAGTCAAAAGAGCTAAAACGAAGAGTTGACCTGTTCAGAAAGTTCTGGGATGGAAAATACGGCGACATAGTCGTGCAGACAAACGTTGAGGATCAGAGACTAGGCGTCGACGTCTACGCTATTTCGAAGCTCGAAGTGAACGTCATCGAAAGAAAGTGGGGACAAGGCGCAAAGGCAATTGGCGGCGAAGTTCGAGTAAGAGACCTTGAGAAAGCAAAATTGCTGAAGAAAAGAGGGTACATTGTTATCCCTGATCCAGAAGACCCAACAGTCCAACAAGCCTTCAAAGAAGGAGTGTTCAAATCCTTCGAGAGACACAGCAGAGTCGGCATTCCAAAAGAAAAAGGCTTCCTCGAAGACATAGAATGGCTGAGAAAACAAGGCGCGAAACACGTAACGCTGAAGACAGGAGCATACAGACCCTCTGCAGTTGCCTACACGATGAAGATGGCATCAGAAGCCAAAATCGACTACGTATCGTTCGATGGAGCTGCAGGCGGAACAGGCATGAGCCCCGTGCCAATGATGGACGAAATGAGCATACCCACAATCTACCTAGAAGCCATAGTCCTTAAGTGCGCTCAAATGTTGAAAAAGAAAGGACGCTACGTTCCAGACCTGATCATGGCAGGAGGTTTCATAGAGGAAACATCCATCTTCAAGTCCATCGCAATGAGCAATTTCGGAGACGGCCCATTCATAAAAGCCGTGCTGATGGGACGATCCCCAATAACCGCGGCGTTCAAGGGCAGCTACTTCAAACAGCTCTCTGACGAGGGCAAATTGCCAAAAGCCTTCGCAGACAGATTCGGCGCCACACCAGAAAAGTTCTTCATCGCAGCACCTGAATTAAAGAAAAAATACGGTGAACGCTTCAAGGAAATACCATGGGAGGCCGTTGGAGTCTACACGTACTTGACAGATCGCGTCGGCGTCGGACTCAAACAGATGTTAGCTGGCAACAGGAAATGGAAGCTGGATCTCGCAAACAGAAACGATCTGATGAGCCTTTCCGAAAGAGCATCAAAAGTCACAGGCATACCCATGCCGGACGAAGTCGAAAAAGGCGCAATCGAGAAAATCCTGGGTTAGCACCCCTCACCTTTTCTTTTTTTCTGCAAGAAAATGGCAAGCTTTAGATTTCCAATGCTTTAGCTTGTATGGAGAAGATTAGTGCAAAGCAAGCCATGTTATAATACTAAGCGAAGAGCGTGTATTTTATAAGGGAGTCTTGATCAAAGGTTCGTTATCAATTTGGAACGGTGCAAAACGTGAAAGCCTACATACTGATAACAGCAAGACGTGGGACGGCAGACAAGTTGGCCGAAACTATCAGGAAGGTCAAATTTGTCAAGAGTTCTGAATGTGTGTACGGCAGGTTTGACGTGATCGCAATCGTAGAAAGCCCGGAAATGAAGAGCCTCAGCCGCATCGTTAATCAGATCCAAAAATACCCGCAGATTATTCATACAGAGACTGCTTTCTCGCACCACGCGGAAGACTCAGAATGTGAGATATCGGAATAGCAAGGTACAGTTGAATAGAGTGCGGGCTCTCAAACTAAGCGACGTAGAAGACGCTGATCACTCTAATTCTATCGTCGTGAGATAGTTCCTCTCTGATCCTTTGTCCTTTTTTCTTGGTTTCTTCCCCGTTCTTCGCTTTGTGCTAACGCTGACCATTGAACCGCGCACCGGATGTTCGATTGATGAGCATAAGTAACCAGGAAAGAATGAGGATAAAAATAAATATGGGACGGTTGGAGTTACTGCGAGGCGCTGAAATTTGGAAAAATACACAGAAGGTATCTACGACAGTATAGTTGCCAAGGATCCTCTTCAAAGAGAGTTCCATCAGGCAGCCTATGAGGTGCTCGCTACCATTGAGCCTGCTATTGAGAAGTTCCCGAAATACCAAGAGAACGCGATTCTCGAACGCATTGTTGAACCTGAAAGAATCATACAGTTCCGTGTCCCGTGGAAGGACAAGGATGGAAAAGTACAGGTAAACCGCGGTTACCGTGTGCAGTTCAACTCGGCAATCGGACCCTACAAGGGCGGCTTTCGATTTCATCCCACAGTGAACCTCGGAGTCTTAAAGTTCCTGGGTTTCGAACAGACGTTCAAGAACAGCCTTACCACTCTTCCCATGGGCGGTGCCAAGGGCGGCTCCGACTTCGACCCTAAAGGAAAAACTGACCAGGAAGTCGAGGCTTTCTGCACGAGCTTCATGATCGAAATCTATAGGCACATCGGCCAGTTCGTCGACGTGCCAGCAGGCGACATCGGGGTTGGAGCACGAGAAATCGGCTACATGTACGGCGCCTACCGAAAGATTACCAACAACCATGGAACAGGAGTACTCACCGGCAAAGGCCTAACCTTCGGCGGCAGCCTCGTTAGAACTGAAGCCACAGGTTATGGTGCGGTCTATTTCAGCGAGGAGATGCTCAAGACCAAGAAAGAAGAGATCAAAGGCATGACCGCGATCATCTCGGGGTCTGGCAACGTTGCCCAATATGCAGCTCAGAAGCTTATTCAGCTCGGTGCCAAAGTACTCACCATGAGCGACTCCGACGGGTACATCTATGACCCAGCTGGAATCGATGAAAAGAAACTAGACTACGTGCTCGAACTCAAGAACGTAAGAAGAGGACGCATCCGCGAATACGCTGAGAAATTCAAGGGAATAACGTATGAGGCGAAGAAAACTCCATGGGGCGTCAAGGGAGATCTCGCATACCCCTGCGCGACCCAGAACGAACTCAACGATAAAGACGCGGATACGCTTGTGAACAACGGCGTCAAAGCAGTCACCGAAGGCGCAAACATGCCCTGCACTCTAGAAGCCATCAAAGTCTTCCAAGATGCAGGCGTACTCTACGCGCCTGGCAAGGCCAGCAATGCAGGAGGCGTTGCAACGAGCGGTCTCGAAATGGTCCAGAACAGTCAACGCTACTTTTGGAGCTTCGATGAGGTTGACCAGAAACTTCACACTATCATGATCAACATTCACAAAAACGCCTACGACACTGCTACACTGTTCGGCCAACCAGGCAACTACGTGATGGGTGCCAACATTGCTGGTTTCCTTAAAGTAGCCGACGCAATGATAGCCCAAGGCATATACGCATAAACTCCTTTTGTTTTCGTCAAAGAATAAGATTTGAATGCTGTTGCAAGATTCTTGCAAATAGGGTATAGGTTCTTAGACTAGGGCTCTTATATCTGCAAACGATATAACTTGAAAGAGAGGGGGAGGAGTTACGCCGAGAACAGTCTCGTCAAGGATCAACTGTCTGGACTTCGATTTCGAACACGAACCCAAGAAAATCGTTGCAAACAGGAACTGTCAAGAAATCAAACTCGCAGGTTTGAATGTTGGTCCTTTCGAAGAGGGAAACGAATACGAGATTTACAATTGGACCGCCTGCGAATTGGAGAAGTCGGGAATCGTCCACTTCCGCGAAGACGAAAATTTGAATTTGGCGAAGCTTAACAAGCTTCAATGGTCCGAACGTGTCCAGACGGTTGGGCAAATCCCGCAATTGCCCGTAGATTTCTATCCTAGACTTCGAAGATATCTTGCAAGCCTAAGAAAGGAGGCTTCCAGAAGCCCCGAGAAAATGCTCGAAAATGAGAAGGCGCGGCAGTTAACGCGCGATATCGTAAATTCGAGGCTGAAAAGGATTGTTTCAATTGCCTCTGCTCCCGCACAAACGGAACAAACACTCAAAAACCTGGCAGCCGAAGAGCGGTTCCTTTATGATCAGCTTTACACGTTTATCAATCGGTGGCGCACGCAGATACTGCAGCACGAGGATGGAGAAGAATGAGTGAAGGGCTAGAAACCGTAGACCCACAAGAGCAGTTCCAAGAATTTCTGAAAACTGAGAAATATCGCCAGAGAATATCCCAGATGGCAGTAGGCGGCAAAACATCCATCACGGTAGATTTTGAGGACCTCTTGGCTTTCGACCAAAGATTGGCTGATCAACTTCTCGAGAGACCTGAGGAGTACCTGAAGCACGCGAACAACGCGGCGTATGATCAGCTTCGGATAGAAGACTTGGAATACGCGGAAAAGCTGGAAGCAGAAGCGATCACCGCTAGAATAGTGAGACTATTGCAGCCTGCGCCGCTGCGTCGACTCGGCTCAGACCATATTGGAAGGCTCGTGATGGTTGAGGGAATAGTTGTCCGTTCAACACCGGTTCGCCCGATGGTGATGCAGGCAGCCTTCAAATGCAAGCGGTGCGGCGAAATCACCCCCATCAACCAAACCGGCCAATTCGTCAAAGCTCCATTCGTCTGCAGTAACCCTTCATGCGGCGCAAAAGGACCATTCGACTTCGTCCAAGAAGAATCCTCATTCATAGATTCCCAGGATCTTCGCCTCCAAGAAAGACCGGAAGATCTTCCTCCCGGGCAGCTTCCGCGTGTGCTAAATGCCAAGCTAGTAGGCAGCGAAATAGTTGATGTTGCAAGACCTGGAGATCACGTTTCCATCGTCGGTATCGTTCGAGCGTTCGCACCTGCGCGGCCAGGAGTCGGAAAACTCCGCACCTTCGTGCTATTCTTGGACGTCAACTCAGTTGAAGTTCTAGGAAAAGAACCCGAAACATCGATGCCGTCTCCAGAAGAAGAAGAGAAAATCCTTGAACTTGCAAAAGATCCGTGGATACATAGGAAAATCATAAGCTCAATCGCACCATCCATCTTTGGATATGACCATGTGAAGGAAGCGATAATGTACCTTCTTTTCGGCGGCGTGCACAAAACGCTGCCTGACATAGCGATAAGGGGAGAAATCAACTCGCTCTTGGTCGGAGACCCGGGAACAGCGAAATCCCAACTGCTTCAATACGTGGCCAGAATCGCGCCGCGCGGCTTATACACTTCAGGGCGCGGAACAACCGCGGCAGGTCTAACAGCGGCCGTCATAAGAGAAAGAGGCGGGGGCATGACTCTCGAAGCAGGCGCACTCGTGCTAGCTGACAAGGGAATCGCATGCATCGACGAAATGGACAAAATGCGTCCAGAAGACAGAGTAGCCATACACGAAGCGATGGAGCAGCACACGGTCTCAGTGGCCAAAGGCGGTATCGTTGCAACGTTGAATGCCAGAACAGCGATACTTGCAGCTTCTAACCCTTCTTTAGGCAGATATGAGCCGCATCGCACCGTTGCTGAGAACATTTCGCTCCCAGTGACGATCCTTTCAAGGTTTGATTTGATCTTCGTCCTGAGAGATGTGCCGAACAAGGAGTCAGACGGCAAAATGTCCGCGCACATACTTGAAATCCACAGAAAAGGACTGAGCCCTGCAGAGGCTCCCATACCAGTGGACATTCTGCGAAAATACGTGACCTACGCGAAGGCCATCAGACCTGCTCTTACGCCAGAGGCGATACAGCGCATAAACGACTTCTACTTGGCAATGCGTGGGGCGAGCGAAGCTGAAGGCTCGCCTGTGGCAATCACTGCACGCCAATTGGAATCCCTCGTTCGTATAGCTGAAGCGAGAGCCCGCTCAGCACTCAGAAAAGAAGTTACAGCTGAGGACGCTGAAGCCTCTATTTCGATGATGAAAAGATCGCTTGAAGAGGTTGGGATAGACCTTTCCTCGTACAAGATGGACATCGACATAATAATGACTGGAAAACCCAAGAGCGTCAGAGATAAACTGCAGACTGTGCTGTCGACCCTGATGGAATTGGAGAGAGAAACAGGCATGGTTGAGCGAACGGCACTCTTGAATGAGCTGGAAGACAAATACAAGGTTCCTAGAGGTGAAGCAGAAAAATTGATGGGACAACTGCTACGCGAAGGAACAATCTACGAACCCAGAGAAGGATACCTGAAGAAGACATAACGAATCTCCATGAAGCCGTCGAGAAACAAGTCTAGTCATGTTGAACAGTGAAGGAAATATGAAGACGCTGATGGTTGTAGTTGGCACACGCCCAGAAATTGTAAAAATGGCGCCGATCATAAAAGGATTGGAAGAACGCAAAGCTGATTACATCTTCGTGCACTGCGGCCAACACTATGATTATAACATGTCAGCACAATTCATTGAGAATCTAAGGTTGCCCAAGCCCGATTTTGAACTCAGAATCAGAGCATATTCACAAGGCGAACAGACCGCGCGTATAATGATCCGCATGGAACAGTTGATGAAGAAAGCTCGTCCCGCCACGGTTTTGGTTGAAGGAGACACAAACGGCGTACTAGCAACGTCCATTGCATCCCTCAAACTTGGAATAGACATAAGCCACATTGAGGCCGGACTAAGAAGCTTCGACTTGCGCATGCCTGAGGAACATAATAGACGCTTGACTGATCACATGTCAAAGTATCTTTTTTCACCAACTGAAACAGCAGCGAGTAACTTGAAGAGGGAAAATGTTTGGGGAAACATCTACCTGACTGGCAACACCGTCATCGACGCAGTGGGCCAGCATTTGCCGATAGCTGAAGAAGAATCAAGAATATTAGAAGCCATCAGGTTTGACAAGTTCGCTTTGGCAACGGCCCACAGAGCAGAGAACGTAGATAATTTGAAGGTTCTTGCCAATTTCATCGAAGCCTTCACAGCAGCTCCTATACCAGTCGTCTTTCCTATACATCCTCGAACAAAGAAGAGACTGAAACAAAACAGGGTATACAACAGGGTGAAAGAGCACGGGAATCTGCAGATTCTGCCGCCGCTCGGCTATCTTGACTTTCTGCTTCTCATGAAAAAATGCGAAATGATAGTGACAGATTCCGGCGGAATACAAGAGGAAGCCACGTCGCCTTATTTGCGAAAACCAGTACTTGTCATTCGAATGTCCACTGAAAGACCAGAGGCCGTCGAAGCAGGATTCGCGGAGGTTATTGGAACAGACAAGCATAAGATACTTGAAGCCATAGATAGAACGTTGCGAAAACGAAAAGAACTGCCCTCAACGTCTCCTTACGGCGACGGCAAAGCAGCCGAAAAGATCTTGTCGATAATCGATAAAGAGCTAAACCTTTAATGCGATCACGTGTTCCCATGTTTATTTTCCAAGCACAACGGAACAGGGATTTATCTGTTCTAATGTTCTCCCCCCGCCGGAGCATAGATCGTTGTCGCGACGGGTTGCTCAGTGGTTTGTAGGCGATGCCTACCTACAGGCCTAAAAGTCTTTTGAAGCTGTCTGATCAAGGTGTTCTTACGAAATGTATGTTATCTTTTTGTCTTCTTCTTTTCGAGTCTCCTCAGCTTGTAGAGCTCTTTTTTCTTCAATTTTCTGCAGGCGCGTGACCATTTTTTCTGCTTTCACGATTTCGTCGTCCAAGCCTGTCAGGTTCACGTCGAACTTGAACATGGCGTGCAGCACTTCTAGCACGCTTTTGGCCGCATCTGGATCTGGCAGGTACCCGCGTGTTTCGCCTAGGAGGCAGAGAGCATCGACTTTTTTGAAGCGTGCCATCCCCAACACTAGGCCAGCGGTGCCCACGATTGGGCTTCCCATAGGGCTTAAGATTGCGCCAGCTTGTAGGGCTCTGTCCAAGAGGGTTTTGTCCGTGGCTGCTGCCAAGACCTTTGGTTTTTCTTTTGTTTCTACCCTGTAACCGCCTATTGTGATGATCATTTTGACTTTGCGTTTCTCAGCGAAATTCAATAGTTGATCAGATATTTCGTATTGTCCTTCGATTGTTTGTGCCTGACTATCCCCGGTGAAGAATATGAGATCGCTCTTCGCATTTTTATTCTTCCAATAGTAGAATGCCCCGCTGAGGAGCCTGACGCCGCCCTTCTTTCCAACGAGGACAAAATAGGGAAAATGTGGTGAGTAAAGGTTTGCGAATCTTTCGGCTTTCAATTGTCTGACCAAGTACCGCACGGCAATCTTCCCTACGAGGCCTAGGCCTGGAAGACCTTCGATCAAGACGGGATTGTCCAGATCTACGGTTGCTGTCTCCCTGATGAAAGTCTCTTTCACTCCGTTTAACTCTCCCACTTGAGGCGCATCTTGTATTTGAGGTACTTGTCGTCAGGCGAAAATTTCGGCGGATGCGGCACACGAGTTTTTCCTCCACAGTATGGGCATACATCCTTCTTCAAAGTGTAGCTTCCACATTTCTCGCATTTTCTCAGAAGCCAAACCACTACTTTTCCCTTCTGAAGCTACCATGTCCACCTGCTTGAGTGACGTTTGAAACCACAGTCTCCGCCACTTTCTGCAAGATTTCTTCTCCATGCTTATAGTTGTCAGCTAGGACTTCTATTCTATACTTTGGAGCAGCTACAACGTAGAAGCGAAGCTTGGCATTTCGAAGTTTTTCAGCTTTCTTAGCGTTTAGGAAGGCCTCCTTGATGACGTTGACGCCGTTCGGCTTCATACAGCTGACTTCGACGATGCCTTTCATTTTGACCATGGGAATATTGATTCTCTCTTGTGCAACTGTTGCGAAAGCTTCTGCGAGGTCCTCAGGTATGCCGATTTTGGTCAGAACTTCTGTGCCTTCTTTGACGACTTTTTCGAAACCCTCGTACAGTCCGTACTCTTTTTCGATGACTGCGCCAGCCTTTTCATACACCTGTTCAGGCGATGACCCCACTTTCTCAGCTACATCCCGAAGAAGAGTTTCGCCTTTCCGGTCTTTCTTCCACGCCATCATCTTTTCAATTTTTTCTCTCTTCGTAACCCTTCTCAGCGACAGGTCTATGTGCCCTTTTTCTGCGTTCACATGTAAGACTTTCAGAACGACTTTTTGACCTTCCCTCACGAAGTCACGAATGTTCCTGATCCAAGAAGAGGATATTTCGGAAACGTGAAGTAATCCCTGTTTGTCGTATTCATCGAGCTTCGCGTAGGCACCGTAATCTGTGACATTCTGTATCGTTGCAATCACTAGGTCTCCAGCTTCAGGCCACTCTTGTTTGGTCCGAACTGCCATGTGCGCTTTTCTCCCTACTCGAAAACTGCGACTATTTCGCCTTTGATCTTAGCCTTGCCACCGGCTGGCTCAGCTAATTCAGTTCCGCAGACGTTGCAGTTAACCTTGTTGACGGCGCTGCTGAAGACTATCTGCTCGTTTCCACATTTTAGGCATTTGACACGAACAAAACTGCTTCTCGGCCTCGGAATCAACTTTTCCCAGTCTGACACAACATAAACCTCCAAACTAAGCAATCACTAATTTCCTTAATCGTATGCCATCCTTATGTCTCATGTAACCGCAGACCTTGCATTTCAGTTTCAAAGTCTGTTTCTTAGTAGTCTTAGAAAATTCCCTCTGAAGCGGATACTTCTGCCCGCCGTAACCTCTTTTCTCCCTCGCATGAGCCCGTTCCCCTTTGGCCATAGCCCTACGCTTTCCAGCCTTGTAAAGAGAAACAGAATGAGCCTGATGCTTCTTGCATTTGGGACAGAAAGTTGTCACTTCTTTAGGAACATTCATTCTTGCCACTACCAGTCTTCCAATGAGAATACAACCGTATTCTTATACTTTTTTACGATGCGTGGACGACCAAGCGATAACAGCCAAGGGATATGGTCTTCGAACAGCGTCATTAATATCTACTATCTTGTGAAATTGGCTGTGAAATTGTATCAGAGATTGTTGGAAGGTGTTGAAACAGGGAAGCTGCTCCGAAACTAAATCGCCTCATCGTGTTTATGTTTATCAGTGAGCATAAATACTGGTTTCAATTGACCTTTGCAATAGTGATATTAAGCAAGTGGAAAATGGCTGTGACTAGATTACGACCAACAAACAGGACAAATCCACCCCTTTGCTTGGAAACCATGAAAAGATGAAAGAAACTCGCACTTTACTAATGAGGGCCCTTCCTGTAATCTCTTTTATTCCGGCTTTCTCTATATTGTATATTCTCTATCCTGCAAGTTTCGAAGCCACTTGGAAGGGCAGGACATTCTATCTTTTCTTCATGTGGTTGGTCTGCTTGGAATTGATACTTAACTGGGATAAGATCCAAAAACCCAAAGTAAACAGAACGAGATCAGTGAGAACCGTCCTGTTCATCGCGGTCCTCGTACTTCCCACAGTATATGTGATCGCCTCCAACTATTTGGGAATAAACGATGCTCTCGTGAATTTGGCGACTAAATATAATGTTGATCCTACCTTGGTGGGTTGGGTGCCTCTTTCAACGGAATACTTGGTGCTGACCGTGTTTTTTGTTTTGACAGTCTATCTGGGGTTTGGAGCGCGATCTTTGAAGGATTTTGCACTTCCAGCAATTTTTCTGGCTGCTATCGGCATGATGTACACCATAGACAATTTCTTCCCAAACGGAACCTTCACCCCATTCCAGCTCCCCGTTCCAATAACTACTCAACTTGCAGCCGACGTTCTAAATCTAATGGGACATGCCACAAGAATCACTGAAACAACAGGAACACCTGACGGTTGGCTCTCCATTCTCCACGTGATTGATCCAAAAACGGGTTTAGACATTATTTCCCCTCCAATTGCAATTGCTTGGCCATGTGCAGGCGTTGAAAGCCTTATAATTTACACGATAACAATCCTGGTCTTTCTGCAGGGCAGCACCATATCGTGGACGCGCAGAGCGATTTATTTTGTCTTCGGTGCTGTCGTTACTTTTTTCATTAACGTTCTCAGGATAGTCACACTGTTCACCATCGCGTTGCAGTACGGCGATCAATCATCGCAATTCAATGATTTCCACTTTTACTATGGTCAACTTTACTCTATTACATGGATAATGCTCTATCCACTGATAATAATAGGCGGTCAATTTCTCTCGAACTGGTTCAAAGCCAGGGCAAACGGAAGGATTCTTCTGAACTCAAAAGATCTTTCCCTCGCAAACTAGGTTACGTCTATGCTTTCGGCTAGACGTTGTTTGACTAAGATTCTCGCGTTGTCTAAAGGTACAGACGCAACGTCTTCAGCTTGAAAAGACCCATAGGCTTTCATGTCCGCGCCAATTATTGCTGGCACATGGACAAGAAAACGGAGGAAGGCCCTTTTGTGTTCGCCTTTGGCTTCAACTCCTATTCGGCGTCCCTGCAGAACCTCTTTGATTAGGTTTTGAAACGCATCTGAAAAAGTTGGAACGTTGCTGAAAATTCTCACTTCATCAGCAGTTAGGACGTCAGGCGGAACCTTCATCCCCTTGGTGGCCTTCTTGACAAGTTTTCCGTAACGAGCTCGAATTAATTCTCGGATCATACGTTTTGCGTTTTGCGTCTCTCTCTTGAGCAGATTCGCCTTTGCGGTTCTTTTGTCGAGCATTCTGCTCTCCTCTCCGAGTTTTCTGACGTAATCGGCAAGTCTAGCGTAGAAGTCTGAGGAAAGTGTTGTCAAATCGTCATTTTCGAGCTCTTGTTTCCAAGTCTTGTACAATTCTTCGTACATGCTATTCTGCTACCTCTGCCCTTTTCTTGCAAATAAGGAGTATGGCCGCCGCTGTAGGCAGTTCGATTTTCTGGTTCTTGTATGGACCGAAAGTTTCATCTCCGATCCTGAATTCAGGCGCTTCTGAGATCAAAACACTAACAGTTCCCTTTGTAAACGCTACCGCCATTTTCATAGGGTCAAAATCTTCAATGCTCGATGCTGAAAACTCTGACTTCTCCAAGCCTGTTTTCCCATGCAAAGCGCCGCCCAGCCTGATTAGTCTATGTATGTCCGTCGTGACGACAGTGTCCACCTGTGCAGACAGAGAATCCACGCAATGATCAACTATTCTCGCCCACGTTTCAAGACCCACCCCTTTCAGAGCAAGGTAAGGCCCCACATCGTCCCAACTTTTTAAGATTGCCACCCTGTTCTTTGTAATTGTCTCTACTACGTTTCTTCTCAGCTCCAGTTTCGCATAGTCCTCATTCTTTCCCTTCAGAACAAGATCATACATGCATTTGGCGATCCTCCCGTGCCAACCAAGGTCATCGAGACGAGGAGCATTCGGAGGTCTCGCTTTGGTTGAGTTTTTTCTGTCGACACTGGTAAGACCAACGTCTAGCCCTAGAGCCGTCACGTAGTCTACGATTTCTTTGCGTGCGCCGGCGTCAAGGGTCTTAACAGCCTCGCTCTCTACGTGCACGTGATAACCTCGGTGGCCAGAAAAGAAAACATGCATGTCCTTTGGAGAAAAGCCAAAATCTTCAAACAACATATTCACAAGTTTGGCCGTCTCTCCCCCTGCGGATTTTAAACATTCTTCACAGGGCCAAGTTTTAGCATCAAACCTCTGTCCACTGCACGCTGGACATTTCTCAGGAATCAAGCCCTTCCCTTCAAAGCCGCAATTGCTGCATTTCCAAATGTCATGAATCTTACCGCAAGGCGCATCTATATGGTCAGCATCAATGTCGAAAACTAGATCCGCTCCCAACCAACCCTTCATGTCCATTTCCGCCAAAGGATTCTCATAATATGCACAGGAGAAATAGGCATCTGAAGGGACACAAGTCCGCAAATATGATCCAAGCTCATCGATGCTACCGAAGCACTTGTGCCGAACCATCTGGCCTTCAAACAAAGCGAAGCCAAACTCTCGACTCTTCATTACCGACGGGAACGAGATGCGAGGCTGATCTTGGTAGTATTCGGCGAAATTCTTCTTAACGTACAGCAAAGAAGGGTGATTCACTGGGGACATCCTTCAAAGGAGATTGCTCAGAGAATCTAATAAGACTTGGTCAATATTGGGGGAAACTTTGATAACCGAAGGGGTAAACTTCCTGGGTAAAAAATTGATCGTAGGGGGATTTTGAGAATACCACGATCATAACGCCAGTTATGTTCTGATCCTGTGGCATAGGTACGTCGAGACTTGAAGCTTTAACCTCATTTTTCGCTAGTTCATAAGAACTGGACGCAAACACTCCAGACGAGAATGGATAACCTGAACAGAGCATCTGAGCAATGTCATGAGCTATTACGTCCTCCCCTGTGGCCGTGAAAACCGTTCCAATTCCACCTCCGAACAGAAGTAGATGACCAGCTCCTACAGGTAGACTACTTATGGATGTTCTTGCATCCGTTGAATTGGTAGTCTCGCCAAGCACGAGTCCGTTGACTCTCTCAACTTCTGAAATGAGTGCACCCATGGAAGCATCTGGATATTGCAAATCGAGCGCACTTGAGAAGCCAGACTGAATTGTCGCGAACTCTGATTGCTCAGAAGGCTCGCCGATAGGTGCGAATCCGAGAATTTGATCTTGAACTTGCGTGAAATTGTTTCCTGAGAAATGTTCAATGCTGCCGTTTCTCAAACCTGTAAGGTATGCAAAGGCATCTCCGATCCAGATTAGCGTCCCTCCTGCTTCGAGCCAGCCATGGACGATGCTTTCATTATTCGAATGTACAGTTTCTGGAAAGACTCCTGAAGGAATTATTATGACTGAATCATAGTCCTGCTCCATTACACTTCTCAATTCATCGGCATTGACGATTTCTATCGACCCTTTGTATCCCCTGAGGCGAAGTTCAACTGGCGCATGGTCAAGGAAACCAGCCCATCCAGCCCTTGTGACAAAAGACGATGGATAGGCGTCATCGTAGTAGATGAAAACTGCCTTGTTCGCTGTTTCATTCATGCCAGATGTTGCTGGAGTAGCAAAAACCTGCAAGTCAACCGGATAACTACCAGATCTTATGTTGTATCCTATTCCAACGCGATTATCAAGTTGGCTTTCAACGTAGACGGTAGAGAAGCTGACGTTTTGTTGTACCAAAGGTTGAGCAAATGCTAGGACTTGACCAATCAATAAGAAAATGAAAATGAACATTAAGACTTTCGAGGGGTTAACGGTCCACTTTCTCATTTCAAGGCTTATCTTTACACCGCTCGGTTGACTCTCTTTCTGGGAAAGTTTTGAAGAAATCTGTGGCTTGGCAGATCCAAGTAGAGATGCAAACGTGCCCGTTAGACATGAGAACAAACCAATTACGCCAGCAATTCCAGAGATCAGAAGGACAATCGACCCTCCTCCGTTTTTGAAAAAGTTCGCATTTGCGTATACGGATCCAACTCCGATTATCTGCGCGTACACGGCTGCCGGATAGAAATAGTAGAGAGGCCCAGCTACTCCGATCAGGAAAACTAACGCGGACAACGAAATCAAAAATAGATTCTTCAGATTACGATGATAGAGACCATAGCTAAGGACTAGGAATGGAAGTATCCAGAGAATATACTGAGGATTTACGGTGAACGACGTCAAGTATATTGCCACCAAAACTGCGATATGACCCAAAATAAAAGTTTCCAGTGAGTCTCTATGACTTAGGAAAGAACTGAGGCTTATCAATAGGATCAATGCGACGAGCAGAATTTCCAAACTTACCGATGCGAGTCCTGCGCGACCCGCAATGTAAGGCAGTACCCACTGTAGCCCAGGAACATAGGCAATGTTAAACAGAGTCAAGCCGCCTAAGGAGGTTAAAATCGTCCTGCTGAAAACATCATGAATAATGTTGCTGTTGATCAGAGGTATCAAAAACACGAAGAAGGACAACGACATGCCTCCAATAAATTTTGACCAGCTAACGAAAATCTGCTTGACGCTCTCTTCAGCTCTCCCCGATTTGCCCTTTTCCAACCTTGCAGCTGTAAATAGATACAATGGAGCCAGAAAAATCGGGTAGATTTTGAATAACGTGCCAAGACCCAATGCGATTCCGGATGCCAGATATTTCCGTTTGTAAAACAGACAAAAGGACAATACGGTCATCAAAGCAGGGAGGACGTCGAATTGCCCATGAATAGAGTCTATGTAGATAACAAGGGGATTGAAAAACCAAAGGATAAAAGAGAACCTCGCCTCCTTTTCTTTCCCGGACTCTCGTACAATATCGTAAATTATGATTCCTATTAGCAGATCGGCAATGAACAATGGAATCTTTGAAAGAAGATTAAACAAAGGAGATGTGATTACTGTAGGGAGTTCCCAACTTTCAAGTGGTAACACCAAAGTATTAGTCGCGACTCCCAACACGTTTGGACTTGTCAAAACGCTGACTAAATCTAGGAAGGGATACTCGATGTATGCCCACAATGGGGGATAGCTGAAAGAATTTGTCGTATAGATATTAAATCCTCTAAGCAGATCATTAATGGCCCTGTACAAGACAGCCATATCAGATTGATACGCAGTGAAAGGAGCAAAGACAAGCCTCAAAATGACCCCGACCAGAATGAGACGCAAAAGGGGGTATGTCTTGAATCTCGAGAATTCTTTAGACATTCTATCTAAGTACGACGAATGCCATGATGCCATAGAACCCAACCGTTGCTGTGCCATCGTTGTTTTTCTATACACCGAGCAAGTCTAGGTTGACTTAAAATCAGAAAAGCTTTTTGTTCAGACCTACCAGAAAACGCACCTAGCGGAAGAAGCGTTATTAGAATGACTTTCTAATTCAATTAGGGTATCGACCCTTTTGACCATATCCAAGGCGAATCGGTAATGCTGAATGACTATCCTCTAGTTTCAATTCTCGTTTTGAACTGGAATGGAGAGAAAGTTATCAGACAAAGCTTGAATTCCGTAAAAAGACTGAGATATCCAAACAAAGAGAAAATAGTCATAGACAACAATTCAACTGATAGATCTATAGAGATTATTCAAAAAGAATTTCCTGATTTTCAACTTCTGAGAAATGACAAGAACCTTGGATTTGCCGCTGGCATGAATGCAGGAATCAAAAAGGCGAAGGGAGATTTCCTTCTTCTCTTCAATAATGACGCCGTAGCCGATCCAAGAAGCCTTTCGACACTTGTCGAAACAGCTATGTCCAATTACTCCATTGGTTTGGTTGGCGGAATGATCCTCTTTTACAAACCCGACGATGTTATCTGGTCATTAGGAGGAATGTTCGACCCGCTCACTGGCACAATCTGGTCTGAAGGCTTGGGACAAATCCTCTCCACAAAAGTCAGGAACAGCAAAGCAATATTCGACATCGACTACTTGTCGGGGTGCGTACTTTTGCTAAAGCGCGAGGTCATAGACAAGATAGGTTTGTTTGATGAAGGTTTTTTCTTGAACGGTGATGATATAGATTTTTGTTTGCGGGCACGAAGGGCTGGTTACCAGTGCGTGTTAGACCCCTCAGCGTTGATTTGGCACAGCGGATCGCATTCATTAAAAAAGTTACCTCTCAGAAGCTACATTGAAAGGGAAAAGTCGGACTTCCGAATCGTTCTGATTCATACACCGATCCCATTCTTGTTGTCTGCTCTCATGTTCCAACTCATCGCCATGCCTTTCGCTGAATCGCTGGTCTTCAGAGGAGAAAACACTTCAACAAAGACTAGGTGGCGTGCGCGGATCTTCGCTTTTAGTCAGAATCTGAAGATGCTGGAAAATATCCTTCGCGCTAGGGAGCAGGTACAGAGGCTTGGCATGCTCAAACCTCAAGTCAGAACTCTTAGACTTCTAGGACTTGGTTCAACGAGAATAAAATCTCGCGAGTTCTTCATGGGCAAACTGCTTAAGAAGGCATAGCACACATTGATGAGACGAAGCCTGATGACAAGGATCGTAGCTCTGGTTGAATTCTGTCCTCCAAGACTTGGAAGTGATAGAAGGATATATGAAATGTTAACCAGGTTACCCGAGCATCATGAAGTACACTTCATCGTGTTTCCTCCAAGCAGGGCTCTCTTAGGCATGATACCCCTGCCCGCCGAACACCTGAAAGAGACGCAAGTTACTTTGAAAGATAATATTAAAGTCCACTACATTTCGCTGCCAACCTATCTGCGGGCACCATGGAACAACTACATAATTGGATATTTTCTGACCCTTCTCTACGTATCGCGCAAAGTTGTCCAAGAGATCAGGAACATTAACCCGCTGGTCATAACTCTTAACTATCCATCCGCTTACACAGGACTCGTGGGATTCTCAATAGGCAAACTGCTCAATCGAAGAGTAGTCGCGGATTTTAATGACATGATTGCGGAGTACACGATGAGCCTCCTAGATCATGAACCAGAAAACTCAGGCAAAATGTCAAAGAGGATTTCCAAAGATATAATTAGGAAGCTTCTAACAACAATTCAAGACTACATTATAAGTAATGCTGATGCCGTTACAGCAGTCACGAATCAAATCATTGACTACTGTAAACTGCACGGCATTAGGAAGGACATCTATCTAATACCGGATGGAGTAGATGCAAAAATATTTGATCCTGAGAGATATTTCGGGGATGCTACGAACAAAATAAGAAAAGAATTTGACATTAAAGAAAATGAAAAAGTTGTGGTGTATATCGGAAGATTGGAAAAATGGGCCGGAGTTCAAATTGTACTGAGATGTGCTGAAAAACTCAAGGACTCCAACATAAGATTCCTTTTGATAGGAGAAGGAACGTTAAAGCTAAGTCCACAAATGCCAAATGTAATCTCTTGCGGACCAATACCTCATGAACAAGTCCCAACTTATTTGGCGGCTGCAGATCTCGTACTGGTGCCCATGGAACAAGATGTCGTTGGAAATTCCGCTGGTCCTTTGAAACTGTTTGAAGCAATGGCAATGAAAAAGGCTATAATCGCTTCTAATACCCGAGGAATCAGCGAGGTCATGACAAACAATGTGGAAGGAGTCTTGCTTCCACAAGACGAAAACTTGTGGGCAGAGGCAATAAAAGAATTGCTCATGAATTCAAGTAAGGCGTCTGAGCTAGGAGAAAACGCTTCAAGAAGGATAAGAGCTGAATTCGACTGGAGCGTTTTGGTAAACAGGCTTGCTACAATTTTATTACCTGCGGAAGGCACCAAAGCCCCATGTTAAGGCCGTCAAAGTTGTTTCTTCAAAGAATGTCAGAGGTCTGATTCAAGTAATGGAAAGAAAAAACTAATTTGAACATTGCACCTGAGATTGTGACGTTAACTGGCAAGATTTTTCCAACTCTCGAGAAATAGTACAAAAACGCAATTGCTCCAATTGAGTCAAGTCAGAATCTGAAGTACTTTTGCTTACCCATTTTGACCAGCCGCGTTTACGAACTGACGTCTGAACAATATGCCGTCGCTATTCCTGGAAGTGTATTCGAGAACTTCGAAGCCCACGACATCTGGTCCAATGGGTAAACTGCAGTTGCCATTTATTGATCCTTGCTTCGACAGGTCGTAACTCTGGTACCATGGAATTGAGGACGTATTCATTAGGAGAACGCCGGAACATAGTATTTGAGCTATGTCTCGGGCAGCGAGCTCTGGACCATCGTCAGCCATACTCTGCGTCAAAAAAAAACCAAAGATTATGATTTTCCCCGAGCCAACTGGAATCATCGACACTGAAGACCTGAGCCTGAAAGTGTTGGGTCCCCCTATTTTCCCCAGGGCCAGACCGTCCGCATCCCAGACCATTTGCAGAAGTGGTGCTTGTTGAATGAGGTCATATGTCACATCTAGCGCACTGCATAAAGGTGATGGATAAACGCCGAAGGTCGGTGTGTCGTTGGTTGTGTATTCAAAGAAGCCACCCAAGCCGAGCATTTTCGAACCGTTTTCCTGAGGATTCTGAGTCATATTCCAGGTTATGTCTTCTTCTTTCATTCCTTTCTCTAAAGAGTAATAGCCAATGTCGAAACCGAACCATACCAGTATTCCTCCTGAATCGATCCAAGGTTTGACTAGGTTTACTTCATTGGAGAAAACGTTTGAAGGGAAGCCTCCTGACGCCATAATCAGTATTGCCGTCTCGTTGTTCACTAGAATGTTTTCCAATTCAGTGGCATTCACCAGTTTCGGGTCGTTTGAGTATCCTCGGAGGCGAAGCTCAGCATCCAAGTGATCTTGAAGCATGGCGCTGAATATCCAGTCAGTTGCAACCGTTGGATAGTCTAGGTCATAGAACACGTAAACGGGCAGATCGTTGGGAACCTGATCTACGGGGGTTACCACCACGGTTGCATTTAATGGCAGACCTGAAACAATCTGATAGGTCATATTCAAGTAGTTTTCTCTGCCCTCTGTCTGGCTTGTTATGCTGAGAATATTGAAAGAACCTGCACTTGGTTTAGTAGCTGGCAAATACCAGAATAACTCACTGAACAATAACAGAACCAGAATAGCTGCGAGCAGGTATTGCCACTTATTTGACGTTAGCGAGCACGCCTCCCACCCATAGGTTCTTTATCAATAACAAAATCGTTATGACCAATCCGACAAAGCCAATTGCACCGAACAAGATACATAAATCTTGCGTCAAATAAGGCGAAATCACGCCGGGCAAAATCTGATAAGCAGCAATTTCGTTGGTCAGTATTTGTGGATTATATAGTGGCGTAAACATTGCTAACGGATAGAGAAAAATTTCTGGCCCTTGCAAAGAAAAATAGAAGAATAAACCTGCAATTGAAAGCAGAAGGACTGGCCAAATGAAGCTTCTTCGTTTAGAAGTAACGACGATCAGTAATGGAATGATCCACAACAAATATTGAGGTTGTACCGTAATAGGAAGAAACAAATAGATCAAGCTTGCAAAGAAAACCGTTGCAAAAAGTATTCTTTCACGACTAAATTCAAAGGATTTGACGAATACTAAGGCCAAAGCGAGGCATATTAGGGGGTAGAGTGCGAACAGAGTCTGAATTCCTCCTTTGTATTGATTGACTAGGTAAGAAACCTTAGAATCTGCCGCAAAAAACCACTGATTGAGCCCGCCAGTGACTTCGATTTCTTGAGAAATACCTGAGTACGTCAAACCTGTGTATTCAATGAACAATGGGGCGAAGAGAACAAGAGGAACAAGACAGCCAGCAGCGAATCTTAAGAAAAGCCGTGAATTAGTTTGGACACTGTGGACACTGAAGGAACCCCCAAATTCCCTGAACAGTAGAATAACACTTAAAGGAATAGCGATGAAGATCGGGGAAGTCTTGGTCAAAGTTCCTAATCCGAAAGAAAGTCCCGCTGAGAAATATCTGTTCTTGAAAACGAAGTAAGCTCCTAGAAGTATGAAGAATCCAACGACGACGTCGTATGACCCGTTAAGATAAGAGATAGCCAAAACAAAAGGATTGAAAAGCCAGATCAGGAAGCAACGTTTAGGGGCTTTAGAATCAGGAGCTATTTCTTTGACGAAATAGTAGATCAAAACTCCAGTCAGAAGATCGAAGCATAGAAGAGGAATCTTCCAGAGAACAAGAAATAGAGGACTTATTTCACTACTTGCGATTATTCCTTCAGGTCTGATTCCCGTCAACATATTCGACATCGACTGGAAATCAAACGTGGCACCTAACCGATAGGCCACGCTGAACAAGGGAAAAGTTATGAAGTGAATGAAAGGCGGATAGATTGAAGCATGAAGAGCATACGGATCATTGCCACTCATCAAATATGCCAAGGCAGACTGGTACGCACCTATGTCATAGGGCCATATGAAGTATGGCATCAAAACAATGCGTAAGAGCAAACCTAAGATTAAGAAGCCACTGAGCTCATGGGCAAAGAGCCGATGGATAAGTGAAATGAACCTTTTCATTTCATGGACCTGCGATGGTTTCCATGTTTAGCATCTTAGTTGCTTGAGCGGAGGAACCGACTATGATTTCATCAATCACGAAATCATATAGCTCTTGAATTGACAGACTTTGAAGCAAGTTCAGAATGTTTTTCTCTTCATTGCGCACGATAACGCCGATGCTGACTTCGGGCATTGAAAGCCTAGTTGACCTTGCCTCGTTTTGAATGTTTGGAATTCCGTTTCCGACTTCTTTGAAACCTACCTCCATTGAGGTGTTTTCAGTTGATTTCACAAGAATCTCCTTTGTGTCAGAATCCTAGTGGCAACTATACTGAACCCAAAACGGTCATAAAGTTTATGGTATATGCATAGCCACTGACCACTGCAGACGTTCACAGATCAGAAAAGACATCTACCTAATACCTGACGGCGTTGCAAAGATACTATTACCAAGTCCCAACGACGCTGTCAAATCACTATATTAGAATTAGATGCGAAACATAGCAAATGACGTGATGAGTTGTTCTAATACTCTGTACATGCCAAGGGTCAACCTGCAAAATTGAATACTTGGGAATTCAATAGTTCGTCGACTCAATTCAATAGGCTATAGTTGCCACCGATCGGTAAGAATTGTCGTGAGAAATATCGATCATAAGGAGACTCTGAGAACGCAACAATCATGACCCCTGTGATGCCCTGGTTTTGAGGCAAAGGTATGCTAATACTTCCAGACTCACCTTCATTCCTTCCTAGTTGGTGAAGACTGGATGTTACGATTTGTGATGAGAAGTCAAAACCAGAACATAGAATCTGTGCGATGTCATGAGCGATTGCGTCTTCTCCACTTACCGTGAATACCCTTCCGACACCACCTCCAAACAGTATCAGTTGTCCGCTTCCAACGGGAACATATGCGATTGATGTCCTAGGATATTCTGAAGAAGTAATCTTCCCCAGTATTTCGCCTCCATGTTTTAGAACTTCAGATACGTAAGCTCCTGTTGTTGCGTCTGGATATTGCAAGTTAAGAGCATTTGAGAAATTAGATGGAATGGTGGCAAGCCTTTCGTCTTCCTTAGAAGCATTGTCAAATAAAGTGAATCCCAACATCTGATTCTGGACTTGGCTAAAATTGTTTTCGGAGAATAG
Organism: Candidatus Acidiferrum sp.; assembly: GCA_035623315.1. Classification (GTDB taxonomy): domain Archaea; phylum Thermoproteota; class Bathyarchaeia; order Bathyarchaeales; family Bathycorpusculaceae; genus DASPTR01. The sequence goes on from DASPTR010000189.1 coordinate 24,307, forward strand.
CTGAATAACCTTTCCTTTATAACCAGAGAAATAAGCAAATGCATCACCTATCCAGATCAATACTCCACCGGATTGAAGCCAATTTCCGATCAGACTTGCATTGTTTGCATGGACGGTTTCAGGAAGAACCCCAGATGGTATCACGACTACAGAATCTGGATTTGCTTCTATTACATTTCTCAATTCCTCTGCATCCACAATTTTCACGGAACCATTGTAACCTCTTAGTTTGAGTTCAACTGGTATATGGTCGATGAGACCCATCCAGCCTATGTCGCCAACCAGCGAAGAAGGATAGTCTGGATCGTAATATATGAAAACCTCCTTGTCAACGGCACTTTGCAATATGGAAGTCAATGGGGTTGCTGAAATCTGAATGTCCAGAGGATATTCTGCAGATTTTACCGTGTAGTTTAACATGGCCGAGTTTCCACCCGCAAAATTGATATTCTGAATTTGAAAATTCACATTTTGCTGAGCCAGAGGAAGCACGTACGCAAGAGATTGGCCAAGTACTAAGACTGCGAGTACAAATGCTAGGATTTTTGACGGATTGATTGAATTCCAATGAATTTTCAGTGACAGAGTCTCGTTGTCCTTCAGCTTCCGTTCGCCATGGTCAGTCACCTTTTGAGATCTATCTTCTTTTTTTAGAAGAATCCTCAGCGTACTCTCCAAACATAGAATGATCACGATTGTTCCTAAGATTCCTGACGTGAAGAGAATTGGCCAGCCGCCGTAATTCTCAAAGAAGTTAATACTAGAGTACACTGAATTAGCACTTAGGAGTGGGGTAAACAAGGCTAGTGGTCGGAAAAAGAAGAGGAACCCTCCTATCCCTATTAGAAACATTGAGGCTAATATTGAGAGCAAACTCAGTTTTATCAAGTTGTGTTTGTAGAGGCCCCACTCTAGAATTAGGAAAGGAAGTACCCACACTATATATTGCGGGTTTACGACCAGAGTAGTGACGTAAACTACTAATATGGTGGCAGTATGTCCTAGAAGAAAGGTTTCGAGAAAGTGTCTCCGACTTTTGAAGCAAGCATAGCTTACAAGGAAAATCGCTACGAAAGAAGCAATCAGCATACTTAATGAAACTAGGCTGGAGTAAGATGAGATCAGTTGCAGTAACCACTGCAATTCAGGAAGTTCCACAACACTGAATACAGTTAAGCCTCCGACGGAAGCTACGCTTTCGGTCCTGGCGAAAATGTCGTGGATAATATTGCTGTTTACGAGGGGAAACAAAAAGATAGAGAATAGAATTAACATTCCCGCTAAGAACCTAGAACATTTTGACAAGATCTTTCGGAGATTTTCTAGCATCATCAGAGACTGATCGCGTTCAAGCTTGGCGATAGAGAAAAGATATAATGGAGCAAGGTAAATCGGAGAGATCTTGAAAAGGAACCCTAAGCCAATCGCGATTCCGGATGCGAAGTAGTTGCGGTTACACAACAAGCAAAAAGCTAGCACCACCATTAACGTTGGGAGCACATCAAATTGCCCCTGAACTGAATCAATGAGAATGACGAGCGGATTCAAGAACCATAAAATGAAGGCTATTTTTGCTTGTTTTTCATTTCTCAGATCTCTCGTTATTTTATAAAGAATGAGACCTATCAGCACATCAGCGACGATTAGAGGAAGTTTGAATAGAAGATTAAATAGGGGCGAAGTGACGACTGCTGGTAGCTGCCAATTCTCCAATGTCAAACTTTGAGTACTGATGGACACGCCTAACAGCTTAGGACTTACAAAGAGACTTGTCAATCCTATGGCTGGATGCATGGCGTATGCCCAAAGCGGAGGATAGCTAAAGGAGTTGGTCGTATACACGTTGAGCCCAGCCAACAAATCATTTGTTACCGTGAAAAAGGTACTTACATCATAGGGATCAGCTGAGAAGGGAGCAAGAGCGAGTCTTATTGCTAGTCCGATGAGAAATAGTCCCAGCAGGGGATGCCTTCGAAGATATGCATAACTATTAGACAAACCATGTTTTTGAAGCGAAGTTTCCATCCAGTGTATCTCCAAGAAGTCTTTGAAGTCTCCTCGTCTCACCGCCTCTTGAGGACGAGTCTGAAGTCTGATATTATTGCTTTCTGAAATCTTGATAAGCTTTGGGGGATGAGCCCGGCGCTGATCGGTTCTTATGTTCCAATGAATCTGCGATAGAATAGGACTCCGTCACTCTGCTCACTAGTATATTCGAGGATGACAAACCCGACGATGTTAGAATCGGCTGACAGATTGGAAACATCAATCTTCGTTTCAGCATGTGCCAGATTATAGCCTCGTTGCCATGGTGCAACACTAGGATTCATTTGCAAGACGCCTGAACACAGAATTTGAGCTACATCCCATGCCACAAGTTGTGGACCATCCCAAGCAAGGCTAGGCATCAAAAAGAAACCGAAAATAATGATTTTTCCCGTACCAACTGGAACCATTGAAATAGATGACCGTAAGTTGAACTGGTCCTCTCCTCCAATTTTCCCTAAAACAACGCCACCTGCGCCTTCTACCATGCGAACCAACGGGGCATATTGAATGAAATCATAATTCGTATCAAGAACATCTGAAAGAGATGATGAGTAATTACCAACTTTCGGAGCGGACTCTGGAGGATAGTAATCGAAAAAACCTTCAAGACCAAGCTCCGTCGAGCCATTTGACTGAAAATTCTGACTCATATTATAAGTGATTTGCTCCTTTCTCATTCCTTTCTTCAGCACGTACCACCCTATGTAATCACCTAACCAGACTAATACTCCACCCGACTCAATCCACGGCTTGACCAAATCCTTTTCCTTGGAGAATACACAGGAAGGAAATCCTCCTGAGGCCATCACAACGACAGCAGACTTGTTCGTCGACATGATGTTTTCCAATTCTGGCGCATTCGCGAAACTGACCCCAGATGAGTAATCTCTCAAGTGTAGCTCGGCTTGTAAATACCCCAACAACACGGCGCTCAATATCCAGTCAGTCCCCACAGTCGGGTAATCGGTGTCATAGAACACGAAAACTGGCAAATCGTTGGGAATTTCTTCTACAGGAGTAACAACTATATTAGCATCCAAAGGGAGGTTAGCCTCGAATCTATAGGTTATGTTAGTGGTGCCTGTTTCTCCTTCTGACTGGTGGACCACACTCAAAATGTCAAAGGACCCACCTTTGCCGTTTTCAATTGGCGAATACCAAAGGATCTCGCCTACTAGCAACAATACGAAAATCAACGCTATGACGTATTGCCACCTATTTTTCATCATCTTTCACCCACAAGCTCTTAAGCAATAAAACTGTTGTGAGCAGCAGCCCTAGGAAACCAAATCCTCCAAAAATAGTACACAAGTCTAGCCTCAGATTTAACGAGAAGAAACCTGGCAAATTCAGGTAGTTATTCACGCTTGCAGCTAGCACTTGCGGAGGATACAACGAGGTAAACATAGCCAATGGATAAAGGAACACTTGTGGACCCTGCACAAAAAGAACGAATAAAAGTCCTGCAACTGAACATATAATTATGGACCAAACGTAACGTTTCGCGATTGATAGCAGAACAACGAGCAAGGGCAACACCCATAGCAAATATTGCGGCTGAACCGTCATAGGAAATAAGAAATATATTAATTCCGTAAATAAAGCTGTCAAGAACAGAATGCTCTTTTGGTCTAACTTGAAGAAAAGGGAAAAAAGGATAGCAATCACCAAAGCAATTGCAGGATAAAACAGGAACGCTGTTTGGATTGCTGAAATATTCGAGTTAACCCACTCAGACCTTAAAGTATCTGTTGCAAAGAACCACTGATTCAGGCCACCTGTTATTGATATTTCTTTTGAAATTCCAGATGACAACAAGCCCGTATATTCTATAACCAACGGGGCAAATGAAGCAAGAGGCACCGCACACCCAGACGCGAATCTTAAGAAATCGCGCGCATTTGATTTAAAACGTGAGGTGTTCACCATAACAGTGCCTCTTTTGAAAAGCAAAACAGCGGCCAGGGGGAAAGCCACGAAGATCGGGGAGACCTTTGTCAGACCCCCCAACCCAAAAGAAAAACCGGCAGAGAAATAGCTACTCTTGAAGAGGAAGAATGCTCCCAAGAGAATGAAGAATCCAGTTGCAGCGTCATATGAACCGAGTAGAGAGGAGATGGTCAATGTCAGCGGATTGAAAAACCAAACTATGAAGCAGAGTTTTGATATCCTAGCATCGGAAGTCAATTCCTTAACGAAATAGTATACCAAAATTCCAGTCGCAAGGTCAAAGCATACAAGAGGTGTTTTCCACAAGATAAGAAATAGTGGACTGATTTCCATCATTGGAATTAGACCGGTAAAGTTGGTTCCTGACAAAATTTCTGAGACAGAGTGAAAACCGAAAGACATGCCGAATTGATACGCCAGCCTCAACAGCGGAAAAGTGAGGAAGTGTGTCAAAGGGGGGTAAATCGAAGCATGAAGAGCGTAAGGATCGTAACCGCTAATGAGATAGGCTAAACCTGACTGATACTCACTTATGTCATATGGCCACACGAAATAGGGCATTAGAACAATGCGCAAAAGCAAGCCTAAGATTATGAAACCACTAAGCTCATGATGGAAGAGGCTCCGAACAATTGAACAGATTTTTTTCATCCTGCAGACCGCGACGTATCTCTACTATTCAAGTTTTTGGTTGTCTGAGCAGCATGCCAAATACGATAGTGTCTTTTCCTGACGCAAAAATCCCAGACCCCTAGAATTCTCCCTGATCCTTCCAGCAACATGTATGCAGCTATTTGAGAGCTCTTGTTAGGGTTTTCTCTTAGATAATTAAGCAGTTCTTTGACTATTTTGACTGAACCCTCAGGAGTCATGGAAGAAACCAAATAGGATTCGTGGGCTTTAATGAAGAGATGCCCCGAGTAGTGTCTCCTGATCTGATTAAGAAATTCCACGACAGTGTCAGGACCCTTGTTAAAAACGATGGAGTCACTCACTCGCACTGTCTTGAAGGCTCTATGGCGTACAGCAGCTTCAACGTACGCTTCATCTGCGGAAACTCCATCAGGTATGCGATTCATGAGGCTCTTTCTGAACGCTATAGTTTCGCCATGTCTCTCACACGCGTAGTGCAGTCTCCAATGTATTTCAGCTACAGTTCCCATGAAGCAGCGAGAATCATTAATCGGGACAGGTCTTGCACTAGTCAGCCCAATTCTTTCGTCTCCGATTATCGGTGAAACGAGGTTCTGTAGGGTTCTTTCGTCAAAAATGACGTCACCACTTGATACCACTACGACTTCATTCCTGCTTATCTTTAAGAACTCGTTTATACCTGAAGCCTTACCCTCGGCTACGTTCTGAACCAGAAGCCGAACTTTGTTGTCTTTTTTCATATACCTCAGCACAAACTCGTCAGTCTTGTCCTCTGAACCAGAAGAAACCACTATGACTTCATCAATCATAAAATCTCTCAACTTCTGGCCAGAAACATTTTGAAGCAGATTCAGAATGTTCTTGTCTTCATTATGAACGATTATGCCCACACTAATCTTAGGTATCGAATACACGGGTAGTTCGTTCGTGCTTCGCAGGCTTGAAACGTTGCTCCAAACATTTCTGAAATTGGCCTGTCTCTCTGAAGCAATATCATTTGGCTGCAATAGAATCTCCTTGTGCAAAAATCCTTGGCAACGTATACTGATCTCATAACGGACATAAAGTTTTTGATAACTACAATCCTGAGTCTGGCCGCCGCCCAAATTATGCAAACGCTATCGACATCATGATACCTCTTATCTTTCAAAAAAGCGCGAAAACTTGATGCAATGCAGAATCATTCATTGTGCTCAGCCTTGACGTATAATTGCGTCATTGAATTCGCATGACTGCACGACTGCTGAAATGACCATGTTACAGAATGACAGGCGCGTCTTAGCTTCTCTTTAAGACCACTTTCATCAGAATGTAATGGACAAATCCTTTTATTTCGTTACTTGTGAGTTTTGATTTTCCTTTTTTCCTGTTTACGAAAGTTATTGGGGTCTCGGCAATTCTCAATTTTCGGAGGTATGATTGTCTGATTGTTTCTATTTGAATTTCATACGTCTGACTATGCAAGTCGTTGATTATTTGCCTGACTAGATCGGTTGAATAACAGCGGAGGCCGCTCGTGTAATCATGTATCCTCGCGCCTATCAGAAAAGAAGACGTTGTGTTGGCTAGACGGCTTATCACCCACCGAAACATGCTCCAGTTTGCCACTCTTCCTCCGACGCAGTATCTGCTTCCTATGGCAAGTCCATTCACTTCTTTCGCTGCGGCAACTACAGCAGGAACATCTGCTGGATTGTGTGAGTAATCAGCATCCATAGTGACTATGTAATTGGGAGGGTTTTCAAGAGACAAGAACGTTTTGAAACCGTCAGTTATAGCAGTTCCCAATCCAGATTTCTTAGGCCTTACTAGAAGCAAGATGTTCTCGTACTTTTCCTGAAGACTTCTTACCACATCCGCCGTATGGTCTGGACTTGAGTCATCAATCACCAAGATGGAAACATTGAGGTTCAAACCCTCGATTTCGTGAACCAACTTCTCAATGTTTGCCACTTCACAATAAGTTGGCAGAATAAAGCCTAACTCGGAGTCTATTCCCAAATTCCCCTCTATAGGCGAAGGGCTCATTTTAGTTGATCACCTTGATAATAGCGATCACTTAAGAATGCTTAATATATAAAAGCTCCTACAAAAACAAAACCCTTCGCCAACGTGCAGTTAAATACATCTTTAAACACGAGATCAAAAACACGGTTTAGAACTAGATCTTATATGGAGGATAGTCGTAAGTATCATCGAAAGAAGATTCAAGGAAAGTCAAGGTTGTCCCCGTATGTTGCCCCTCAATAGGCTGAAAACAGAGACCATCCGTCCAGAGATGACGAAGCCCATTCTCGTTGGGAAAGAGGATTTCGTAAAAGCTCCCTTGTTTTCTTTGGTAATTCCGGTCTATAACGAGGCCGACATCGTGGTTGAAAGCCTGAATGTCCTCCACAGGTTTTTCAGAAGAACCAATTGCGAACTGATAGTTTTTGATGATTGCAGCGAGGATGAGACGCGCCTAAAATTGGAGAACGCAGTTAGTTTCTGGAAGAACCCACGAATGCAGTTCCTTCACTCATCCAATAGAATAGGAAAAGGCGGGACCATAAAGAACGCTGTAAAAAAAGCAAACGGCGAAGTGGTCATAATGATGGATGTCGACCTGTCGGCGGACCTTGGAAGCCTCCCAGTTCTCATAAGAGAAGCACGTGAAAGCGGAGGACTCGTAATAGGCGAAAGAAGCCTTTCTGACAGATCAGGTCAAGGCCTGCTCAGAGTTATGTTGAGCGTTGCCTATAACACCTGTGTCAGAGCGATGTTCAGAACGGGCGTCAGAGATCATCAGTGCGGCTTCAAAGCCATGAGAACGGATGTCGCTCGTAAACTTATGACAGAGACGAAAAATGACGGTTTTGTCTTCGACACCGAACTGATTGTTCTTGCGACCAAACGCAGTGTGCCTGTCAGAAAGGTCCCAGTCAAATGGACGAGTAATCGCCCAAAGAGGTCAAATCTAAAATGGCTCAAGATTGGCGTTACAATGATGAAAGACCTCATCATGCTGAAGCTTTCTGACTCGCATAATTTGTAACCAACACATCATAACGGTATGAGTTATCCAGCGGTGAGTTTTCTTCTGTAATAAGCCAGAGGGTGACTTATCCTCCTGCAAAGCTCATTTGGACCAGCACAGACTCCATGAGTTTGCAGCGTGTCGCACTTCGGCGGAATATAGCGTGTTCTGGAGCCCTTTTCCCCAGCAATGTGTTCAACTTGGTATCGTGTCATCCTCTCGTTGAAGTCGGAGAAGTTTCTGTAAAGCTCAATGACCTTCTCTGTGGGCATGCCCACGTTTATCAGGAAGGATGTGAGGGTGAATCGTCCCACGTGAGATAGGTGACGACCAGAAGTGAAGGTTTGGTAAAGAGCTTCGATGCAAGGTGGAAAAGCCGCTTGCACAGTTACCTGTGGGAGAGTCTCCATCTCTGTTTTCCCTATCTTTTCAATGGCCAGCTTCTTCATTTTCTCGGCTGTCTCTCTTATGATTGCAGGAAAGGCGGGAAGGTCTTTCACTTCGAGCCGTTTCTCGACGTGTCTTCTAACTTCTTCACTTAGTAAGCGTGTGACCTCGTTCCTCGTCAAATAGACGTTGCCACTAGTTAAGATTCGGTTGACAAGTTTCCATTTTCCATCCTTCAAATGAGTCGTATTCTTCACGTAATCGATGAAACTTAGCAGGAATTCGCAGCCGATTTGGACATTATTGTTCTGTGCCAAGTTCCACCCAAAATTCTTGGCTATCGCCATGATTTTCTCTTTAGGTTCACCCCTCATTTCCTCGTTAGCTTGTTTTGCCTCGGCCAACGCGTACCGTTTCTTTATGAGGCGATCCTCCGTAGCTAATACCAGCAGAATCGCGGTCGGAAATGACAGAATCTCGACTTCAGCGTTCCTCAGTCTAGTTCCGGTCACCGTGTACAAGATTGCCTCTTCGACCCTGTCTTCTGCGCGTTCAAAAACGCTCGAAAACCCTGGTCCCGCAAGATCTTCAACCTTCAGATCCAGCGTCTTCACGTAGTCTGTCGTTTCCTTGAGAAATGGATACTTGGCTAAGTCGTTCTTCGTAAACCTGACGACGGCACGCTGCATTTTGTTTTTCTCATCAGTCTGTTTCTATTCTGGGTGCAAGATAGAACGTCAGCTTACCACCCTTAATTTGCTGAAAGTCCAACTTCACCGGCATGTCTGACGAAAACTCTAACGTTGCAATGTCAGAGGTGGCAGATGCTGCCTTGATGATTTCCGTAAGATAACTCAGGCTGAACGTTGCCTTGGAAGGCTCTTTCGCTTCCAGATCCAACAGCGTGTCGCTTCCCTTCAGGATCGTTATCGTCGCACCCATAAGGTCGCCAGCCGCGTTAAAAACGAGTTTTTCCTGATCTGCTTCAAGCTTTACATGATCGCTTACAAGCTGAGCGTCCTCGATTGCTTGACCCAGACCCTCCGTAGTAGCTTTAACTTTGACGTTGAAAGAGAGCTTTGGAGTGGGAACTTCCTCTTCAGACGCCTCAAGTGTTGGCATAGTGAAGTTCCGAGAGTACTTGCCAACTATGGCCACTTGCAGGCGCCCAGTTTTCTCGTCCAAAGAAAGCTCAACAACTTCATCCTTGCCAGCTCTTTTCAGAAGCTTCAGCAATTCAGTGATGTTAATACACATCTTAGCAGGAGCATCACAAACATACTCTTCAAAAACACTCTTCGGCCAATCAAAATCAATCATGGCAACTCTGGACGGATCCATTGCCCGCAATTTTAGACCCTCAGGGTCCAGCTTAAACGTTGCCTCATCTACAAGGATCGAGATAGACGTTATCATGTCCCTCAGGAGCTTAGCATCCGCGACCTTAAGTTTGAACATCAGAGTCAACCCTCTATTGGATATACCAACTTGCTAATAAGGGAAAGCCAAATCAATGACCTTTCCACCGCTTAGCCCTGACTGTGCTTTAACATTAGAGAAAGACAAGAAGTTTTAAGCCTTTCGCAGAGCCAAAGAGAACGTTCTCTCGAGGCTATCTTTGCACTACAAGGCAAGCGAAACTCCATTCAGAACATTATGGACAAGCTTTGTCTTAGGCTTCAGACAATGTCTCTTCCACAAATCATAAGAGTTGAACCAGAATACTGCTTCTTGACCTCTATGCCGAGCGAGACACACGATAGATTAGTTGGAAGACTACTACTCGCTGCAATGGTCCTGGGTTTGATCAGTTTATTGGTGCCTTGGTGGAATTTAATCGCTTTCAAGAATGGTCAACTCTCCGCCTCTTTTAACTCAAATCTGTGGGGAGTCATGATAACAGGGTTCCTAAAGTCAAACTTCTCATATGAGTGGTGGTCTTACACGGCATTTGCCCTGGTCGCCACTGGATGCTTCAGTTTTCTGCTTGGGTACCGATCTTTGAAACCAAGTCCAAGGAGAACGAAGAGACTGACAGTCTTGGGATCAGTCTTAACCATCGCGGCATGCATACTGTACCCCATAGGCCTTTCGTATGCGTTGCCACCACAGTATTCTCCAAGTTCTTTCATGAAGCTGTGGATAATAGGCACACCGAGCAGGTATTATACGATCGGAACATACAAATTATTTTACCTCGGCGGTCCATCCGGTTTGCAATTGACGTTTGCTGAGTTTCTGAGTGCGGGTTTCTTTTTGGCCCTAATTTCCATAGTGCTGTCACTTATCGTCATACTAATGCTAACCCAGAAGACATCAAGGGCTGCAACAGAGAGTGTTGATTCATAATTTTCGCAAGCCTGATCCACTGCCTAACGTCATTGACATGACGACTTAACAATTAACAGAGCAGTTAGCTGTATTCTCTGTACGTGTATTCGCATTTTGTGCAGCGGAGGAATTGAGTTGAAGATTCATCGGCTCCTCTGGTTTGCACTTGCCAAACGTAAGCCAAGTTGTTTCCACATTTTGGGCATTCGATTCTCACAGTAGGTAGTGTTCGAAGCTTCTGCTCTTCCTTGCCTATGACAGCCACAAGTTGTCGAGGGTTAGGCTGGATGATCTTTGCAGCTTTCGGTTCAACTTTCTTTTCGGATGCTCGTTTCTTGTACCCGCACTTTGGACAAGTCATTACCAAAGCTGCTTCTTTCCCAGTTTTCCCCTTTTTGGGTGCTAGGCGAGATCCGCATTTTGGACAAAATTCCATGCTGCCTGGCTCCACTGTTCGTTTGTCTCACCTTAGCAAAGTCTCTTTTAAACCTTTTCTTGCCTCCCCAATTAGTGGGGCTAAGTGGCACAAGCGCTAATTCCAGAGGCAACCAAGTGAGCTACTCGCAAAGCTTCAGGAATGTTGCTCCTCGTAGAAGTAACCTGCAAGATTTTCCTAGCGTCTTCCTCGCAAATGCCGGCTATCTGCATGTAGACACTTGAGGCTTTGTTTCTTGTACGGACTTCGAACAGTTCTCCGGTGCCTCGTATCGCCCTCCAACGATTTTCTCTGTTGGGTAGATTCTTCAGGGCCAGCTGAATTTCTTCGAAGTTGGGTCTGTCCCGAGTGACCGCAATGACTGGAAGCATTGTCGCAGTGTTAAGCCTGTTGATGTCCACCACGTTGAAACCAGCGAATGTAACACCGTTGAGGATTATCACTCTCAGCTGTTTGTGATGCGGCGATCCTATTATCATAGAAGCTATCTTGCGTGTACCGTCCATGCCGTCCACCTTTATTTTCGTGTGCATAACGCCGTCAAGCCAGTAGCCGCCGCGGAAGACCACGCCAACTATCAGAGCATAACCTTTTGAATGAGGAGTAAAAACGCCGTCGTCGACCCCTAAGACACGAACCTCAGGCTTAACGATACGGAACTTCTCACATGACAAAAGAAAACCTCAAACATGACACAAATACCAAGGCGATTAACTTTATAAGCTGATACTATGGTCAGCTATCATCATGTTAATGGAAACAGTTACGGCATGTTTCCTCCTAATCTGTTTGATAGTTTTCTTCTCGATGAACTTGCACAATGTCCTAGTGGTTCACGAGCACTCAGATAAAAAGCCTCAGCAGGCCGAAGTTGATCGCCCATCCGGACTCATCTTTAACGCAGTAGCTCTCGGCACCGTGGTCTATTTCTTCGAAGCGGTTTCCTATTCGCTTCTGATCCTGACTAGTTCTATCTCGGTGATGAGCGTTGTTGCCTTCACTGTCTCTGATGGGCTCGCTTTCCATGCCCAGATTTTCGGCATGCTTCTGACGGCATTCGGTTATTTCCTATTCTTGTGGAGTGTCGCGACGCGTGGGAAATACGCTTCTTCATGGGCCATGAGAGAGAACCACAGACTTGTCACGTGGGGTCCGTACCGCCTCGTTCGCCACCCGTCTTATCTGGCCTACTTTGCCATGTTCATCGGTTTTCTTTTCATCTGGCCGACGTGGCTGTCACTGATCCCGTTAATTGCCATCCCAGCCTATTACCAAGTAACCCTTCAGGAGGAGAGGCTTCTAGAACGACGCTTCGGCGAAGAATACCTGAAATATCAGCAGAAGACAGGACGTTTCATCCCAAGGATAAAGACTCATGCGAGAAGAACTGAAGTGTTCAACTATGAAGCAAAAAAATAGAAGGGCCTCTTCCGCGGAATCGAATGACAGTCTATCAAGAGTTCTTAATGATCACGGGCTAGCGTCACTTGGCGACGCGTTTGTCAACCTTATTGGTTCCCTAGCCTTATCGAACAGGAAGGGCAAACCTTGCGGCATAAAGGTCAAGGGTTCACTTCTTGCTGAAGGCCTAAGAAGGGCTGGGTTAAGACCGTATGTTCCCTTGAGGGCAACTCGTCACACGTTGGCAGACGCTGCTGAGGCCCTAATTGTTTTCGCGTGGTTGAAGGGCAGCATTACTCTGGAGGAAAGTGTGGAAACTCTGCAGAAAAGTGAGGATTTGGCTGAGGGCCTAAATCTGCTGCTTCAAATGATAATGCGAAGGACTAGGCTTTCTTAAGAGCCCGCTCAAACTCCTTGCCGAAGTCGCTGTTTATCTCTCTGGCGTTTACGACTGCACGCTTCAGGACATCTTCAGGTTTCACTTTGCCCTTTGTGCGCACGTAGACTATCGCCTTAGGGGTCATCGGATGGGGAATATCATAACCTGCCAGATCCACGTTCTCTTCTTCCAAGATCCTTTTTTGAAGCAGGTTACACAGAGTGTGCCCGACACCGTCAATTTCCAATCTCAGCTCGTTCGGGGTCTTGTCCAGGACCTTGACCTTCATTCGAAGCTTCCCTCTTCTGAAGTCAATCCCTTCCCATAGTCAAAAGCAGCTTTTCTATCTTCAATTCTTCCGCACTTGGGGCAATGCATGCCCTGTCGCCTCGATTCCATCATCGTACCGCAGCTTGAACAGAACGCGTAGATGACCCCCAGGTCCTTGTCCTTCGTCGACAAATGGTAAACCTGGTTTTTCTCGCTGATCACGCTTGCCCTTATAATGTCACCTGCCTTGCAGATCTCGAACATGGAATCAACGTATCTCACATGAACGTCGGAAATGTGCAGGACCCCCATAAAAACGCCTGAGAGCCGCTTATCCCCAACCTGAAAAATGCTAACATGCGCATTCTCAGGTTGAACCAAAGACACTTGCCCAACCACCATGCTTCCGAGCTGAGGTATCAACACGCCCTGACCGGCAGGACTAACTGAAACGCGCCTGGCCGCAAAGTCAAGCACGGCACGGCCGACAAGCTTAGAGTATATCACACCGTCCTTGACGAAAGTCCCAGCATCCGGCACAAATTCTTCGATAACTCCTAAACGGTCGCCTGGGAGTACTAACTCACCACTCTTCGGCGAAACTGGCTTTGCATCCATTCCTAATCCCTTTTTTCACGGTCACGCATTACTGTTGGCAAGTTTGAGCTTAATTGAAACTGTTTACCCGCTTGCTGGGTAACTCTAGTTTTCATTGCCTATCAATAAACCTTTTGATCAATCACCCGAATAAACGGGGGGAACAACACTTCAAGTTTCACAGTATCCGTTACTGGTCGAAGCTAGCCACAGTTTATGACGTAGAGGTCAACTATGAACTCATGTTTTCCTTTCGTGTGGAAGCTGAACATGTGTGGAATCGTCATCATCATGGCATAGACTGCCTTGATCTCGCATCCTTGCTTCGTGACTAAACGCTCCAAGAAGGGAGAGGGCGAAACTGCCACCATGCCTGTTGAACAAGATTTCACCTTCCTGTAGAGATTTTTGTCTGCGTGTGGGTTCTTGTGAAGTGAATATACGATTCCTCCCACTTCCAAAGCTTTCTCCAGAAACTTTCGGTCAGCTCCTAGCTTCTGGATGCCATACGGCGGGTTTTCTAGAACCACATCAAACTCGCCTCTGAGCGCAGATACGTCAGAGACAAGCCAATCAACATCGTCTTTCAAGCCGACTCTCTTCGAGTTTTCAACTGCAACCCTGATTGCAGACCTATCGATGTCTACTCCCAAGACGTCCTTTGCACCGAGAAACGCTGCACCTAACGCTAGTCTTCCAGTACCGCATCCCAGATCTAAGATTGATCTGCCGAGAATGTTGTTGTCCGCGTAGGCGGCAATGTAAAGCATGCGAGCTGCAGCATCAACGGGAATCGTGTACTGTTCAAAATCAGTTTTAGGCTCAGTATGAGGTTCAACGCTAGAAAGGAGCATTTCCAAATCTAGTTTTCGAACAATCCTCTTCTGCATAGTTCTTCCCAAGACACCTCCCCAAGAACCACAGACACCTCACTGTTTGAGAGTATAGGAACGCTGAACCTCTGAGCATCTTCCAAGGACAATCTTGGACATGCCGTATTAACGAAGACATCTATAGTCGGGAACTCCATAAGTACTTCAGGAGAAATCTCCTCAATCACAAACATAAAAGCAACCTTTCCCGCCTTTTCGAGTTTCCGTTTTATCTGCAAAGCCTGCTCAAGATTCCTTTGCCCGAGCTTCAATCCTAATAGAACTCCAAAGGCCTTAGCCTTCTGAGCTTCTTCCACACTTCGCCAGCGTTGCCTAACTATCCTTTCAGCCTCTTCATCAACAGAGAAAGCCTCACAATCGTACGGATCAGCGACCACCGTTGGCTTCATCGTTGACAATGCTACCCCGAGCGCATGGAATCGTCCTCCTCCGATGAAAAGAAAAGCTTCAACATCTTTCGCGATCGATTTTGCGTTGCTGTAATCGCATCCTATGACCTGCCCAGGATAAGTTAGTCTTCCAGCGTCCCCAGTCATCACGGTTTTTCCGGCTCGCACGAGTATTTCTCTAGCTGACTCAATCGTGTGCATGTGCTGGACCGTGGTGGTCAAGCCGACTTTGCACCATTTCTTCAAGAGCGGCAAAGCTTTTTCCACGGCAGATGCGACGTCTAATGTTGTTCTTGCCTCAACATAAATCGTCGGTACAGGTTCATGTTGTACTAGCTTCGAATGTCCATAGTGAATGATCAAGTCTACATCCAGAGCCTCTGCCTCTTGAGTCATCAGATCGCATGCACCGTAGCAGGGGTCAGCAGAAATCATGGGCAAGGCCCCAGTTTTTTCAATGACCCTGGCTAAACGGGGAGCTTCAGGCTTTAGGCCTTCAGGAAGTTGTATTAGAACACGTTTAGCCTGGATTCTCAGTATTTCTTGTCTTACTCTTTCCTCTTCAAAATCGTAGCTCTTCATTGAGTCACTTCCAAAGTGCCCAAGTTCGGAAGCCTAGCAAACGAAAAAAGGAATGGACAGTACAGTAGTTGCTATTCGGACGTCCATTTGAAACCATGATTTCTTTTCATGGAATGACGCGTGATCCATTCATGTTGTTCTGCGAGCCGTTCAAGCATTATCTTGTGTTCTATGCTTGCTACGAGCTTTTTGGTTGATATGACGGCGTCATTGTTTACTGATATGCTGTCGATTCCGACTCTCACGAGAAACTCTGCGAAGTCTGGCAGATTCGATGGACCTTCGCCGCATATGGACACTGTTGCCCCATTCTCATGAGCGACCTTGATCAAGTGTGCAAGGATTCTTTCAACCGCCGGGTCTCTTTCATCGAAGTAACCCATTTGCCCCAAACGTTCCGAATCTCTGTCAATCATCAGAATCCCCTGAGTCATATCGTTCGAACCTATAGAGAAGCCATCACAGAGTTTCGAGAATTCATCTGCAAGTATCGCGATTGACGGCGTTTCAGCCATGAACCATACCTTGAAATCCTTCGTTCTCTCAAGCCCTTCTTCGCGCATGATTTCCAGCACTTTCTTCGCTTCCCACAAAGTGCGAACCACTGGAATCATAGCCCAAACGTTCTTGAGACCCCACTCTCGCCGACACTTCTGTATCGCCTGGCATTCAAGCCTGTAAGCCTTCTCGTACCATTCGCTGATGTAGCGGCTGCATCCTCTCCAGCCCAGCATCGGATTGTTCTCCACGATTTCGTATTTGTCGCCGCCTTTCAGTTCACGGTACTCGTTAGTCTTGAAGTCACTGAAGCGCACGACAACAGGACGCGGATGAATCGTCCTCGCAACAGTAGCTATACCTTCAGCAAGTTTGTCGATGAAAACCTGCGACCGCCCAGTCTCAACAAAAGACATGGGGTGTTCACCTATGTAGCTGGCCAGAATGAACTCCATCCGCATCAGGCCGATACCCTCGAAGGGCAAGTCCTTGTACTCTTCAACTTTTTCTGGCACCCCTAGGTTCATGTAAATCTTCGTCGCAGTCACGGGAACAGATTGGAAGACTCCTCCTGATACTGACGCGCCCAAAGCACCAGTTCCGCCAGCTGATGAGAGCTGCGCGGTCAGAGCCCGCATTACGCCTTCGTAGACGATGCCGCTTCTAGAATCAACTGTGTACTTGTTTCCAGTGACCATAAGCTTCGTAGCGTTCTCGGTTCCGACAACGCATGGAATGCCAAGTTCACGACTCACAATAGCAGCATGGCATGTCACCCCACCCTTGTCGGTGACTATTGCTCCTGCCAGTTTCATAAAGGGCACATAATCCGGATTAGTCATGTCAGTCACCAGCACGTCGCCTTTCTGCATCACCCTCGAAGCTTCCTCTGGGTCCATCACGACCTTTGCAACGCCTATTCCGAAGCCTCTTTTTCCCGCAGCGATTCCTTTCACTATAACCTTTAGCGTCTCTGCTTGTCCAGTTGTTTCGGTTTCGGCTTTGGCAGGAGCTTCAGGTGCTTTTTGACTCCACACAGTCTCAGGTCTCGATTGCACCATGAATATGTTGTTTGGAAAAGACAGATCCCTGTCTATTGCCCACTCGATATCCTGGGGCTTACCATAGTGTTCTTCAATGCGCTTAGCAAGTTCTGCAAGCGTCAGAATCTCCTGATCACTGACACATGGTTGCTCCTGCTTATCAACAGGTACTTCTGCGTGAACGGTCTTTCCAGTGTTCGGATCACGAATATACTGAACAGTTTTCTTCGCCAAACGCCGGTCCGTTATTTTCAGAGTTTTCTTGTCAACCACAAAATCATCCGGCGTAACAGAACCTGACACGACTGCCTCGCCTAGACCCCAATTCCCATCGATCACGATCTGGCTAGGATCACCAGTGACAGGGTTTATCGTGAATAACACTCCTGCAGCTCTGGAGTTCACCATTTTCTGAACGCCGACACTTAAGAAGACTTTCTCATGCGCAAAACCCTTCTCATCACGATAGAATATTGCACGAGGCGTGAAAAGACTTGACCAACACTTAACAGTGTACTTAAGGAGCTCCAAGATGCCTCGCACGTTCAAGAAAGTTTCCTGCTGGCCAGCAAAAGATGCGTCAGCCAAGTCTTCGGCCGTTGCGCTGGATCGGACAGCAACGAAAACATCGTTCACATTAAGCTTCTTACACAACTGATCGTAAGCTATCCTGATAGCATTCTCAATTTCCTTAGGCATAGGCGTTTCTTCAATCAGCCCTCGAATCTTCTTAGAAGCGACCTCATAGAGTTTCGGATCATTAGGATTCGTCACCGTTTCCTTTATGATCTCATAAATCTTCGAAGAAATCCCAGTTTCTTCGATAAACTTCTTGTACGCAAATGCGGTAATGGCGAAGCCAGGTGGAACAGGTATGCCTGCGCTAGTAATCTCTCCCAAGTTAGCATTCTTCCCGCCTACTGACGGAATGTCAGTCTTTCTCAGGTTCTCGAACCAAAGTATCAAATCCGATCGCATTTCACTCAACTATCTTCGCCTCTTGCTCCTGCTTCTTTTCAACAGTTATACGACACGGAATAGGAAGCTTAGCACTGCCCCGCTTCAAAGCTATCTTGGCCGTCTCAACGCCTTCCGCATCTACACCAACCAGAATAATCGTCTGATCAACTCTCACCCGCGCCGCAGTCCCAATCGGCCTCCCGAAAGACGCCCGCATACCCTGCTGCAGACGATCAGCATGCGCACCGAAAATCATCTTGTTCTCCCTAAGAATATTATGAGGATAAGTCAAAACGTCCAAACGATAATTATTCACAAGTTTATCCAACAAAATACGGTTAGAAGCTATACGAGCAGCCTCCAAAGAATTATGCCTAATCTGAGCCTGTTCTGAAGCAATGAGCTTAGCCTCATACGCAAACTGTTTCTTAGTATCCCCCATAGTGAACTTCGTTATTTTTGGCTCAGGAAAACCCTTAGTAAACTCCTTCCGCGTATTAGACTGACCCTTAACAGGCCGATAATTCTTCGCATGCATTCCAGATTCCCCTTCTGCATACCATAATCGTCGTATTTAAACGTATTTTTCAACACACTTTCATCCTGAACCACTGATTTACTTTCTGGTTCCCCAATAAATATTCAGAATACACAGAACTCTCCACGCCGAGCTGGACTCCGTTAAACCACAAAAACCACCAGCATGACTAACGAGACCAGAAAAACCGACCTAGGAGGGGGAGTAGGTGTATTTTCGCATGTTGCAACATCCCAAAATACAGATACTTTCTGCTCCGAAAACCGACCGATGATAGGGGTAGGCTCATTTTCGTATGTACAACATCCCAAAACTGCAGGTCCGATAGTTACGTTATTTCTCGTCTAGGAGTGCCCTGTCCACCAGTCCCAATGTAGGGCTCTGAAGCACACGTAGAGAACTAGGAGAATCGTTCCCCAACTCAGCGCGATGGCTGCAATCTGCAGAATCAGTATGGACAAGTATGCGTAGCTAACCCAACCACTCAGCGAACACAAGCCGATTAGCAACAAGATGAATATGGCCACGTGGATTCCTCGTTCCGCAGGCATAGATGTTCCCTCGCTTAAACTGATTCACAGCTTAGGTCTCGATTTTGTTAAAAGACTTTCCATCAACATTTATTTCGATGCGCCGAATAGCATAAATGCAGAGCCGATGATGCATGAAGAGCCGTCTGATTCTGTGACGAAAACCAACGATGGGGCTGAGGCTTCTTCAACCACATTTCGGTGTTCAGCCTGTTCTGGCAAGGCTGGAACGTGCTTCTTCTTGCGAGAAGCTCAGGTTCTGCCTTCGAAATGGCCACTTTTGCGGGGTAAATGCACTTCCAGGATTCCTTTCTTGAAACGAATCTTCATCTTCTTCATCTGCACTGGTACAGGAATGCGCGACAGAAAATGAAATTTCTGGAATTCCCCTACTTGATGAATCATACCCATATCCTTAAACGTCATTTTCCTCTTCATCTTGGCCGAAACCTCAAGCGCGTCTTCACCAACGGCCTTAACCTGCAGTGTGCTCTCTCTCGTGAAGGGCAAATCGACGGTCACCACGACCTCAGTCGGCGCCACAATCAAGTCGCTGAGTGGCTCAATCGTAGAAGCCTTCAGATTCCAGCTCGGCCTTTCGACGAGCTTATTCCTCCACTCCTCAACCTCACTCCTCAAATCCTCAAAAAAAGAGTCAAAATCATCCGCGGCTGAACGTCTCCTCTTGATCGACATCATCAGCTCCTCATGAAACGTACATTGGAATATCGTATTCTTGACTCTTCTTCATGTTGGACATCTCTTCCTGAGTTCTTTTCATAACATCTCTAGCCTTAAGCCTAATCTCCTCACCCTTCTCCAACAACTTCGCAGTATCAACCTTAAGTCCCATCAACTTCTCCAGACTCTTCAAAACCTCCGCAGCAGCCTCAGGATCAGGATAGTTAAGAAAACACTGGGCAACCAATGCCACAGCTGGCAAACCGTATTGAGCACATCGCATGAGCATAATGGCTTGAGGACCAACCAAATAGCCCTCCATCAACCCTTCGACACCCTTCGCCTTAACAGTCTCAAGCATATTCGCACTTGATGCGGCAGCAAACACCTTCAATTCCTTCAAATCCTGCCTATCTTGAACAGGTATACCACTCATCGAAATCATCATCTTCACCTTCTTCTTTCTTCCCCAATCAACCAAAGCATCAACGACCATATAGACCAATTCAGCAGGCACGGGAGTTTCAGAAACCACCAGCAGAGCATCGCGATTCCCAAAAATCCTGAGCGACGAATGCGGAAGCCCTTCATGAAGAACAATCAGCGGCGGCAACAAACTTGACTCCACCTGAGCCACCTCAGCCAGATCAAGCTCCTCAATCAAATGCGATGCTGCTATGACCCCGACCAATCCAACATCAGGAAAACAGAACAGCATAACAGCACCAGAAGAAACCTGACTCTTTTCCACGATGTTGATCTCGCTCACAATGATTCCCAAGTATTAGAAACTATTTCGCCGTAAAAAAACTTGCCTAAAACAAACTCAAACGACAGAATATCTATTTAAAGACCCGACGATTCTTAACCTTGGAGAAAACCATGTCCTTAGAACGATTAGGCTCTTCACTCTACGACGCGCTCAGAAAAGTTTTCAAAGCATCCGTCGTAGATGAGGCAACAGTCAAAGAACTTGTTCGGGACATACAACGGGCTCTACTTCAATCCGACGTCAACGTCAAACTCGTACTCGACATTTCAAAACAGATAGAAGAACGAGCTCTGAAAGAGAAAGTTCCGCCGGGCGTTTCGCGACGCGAACACATAATAAAAGTCGTCTACGAAGAACTAACCAGATTCTTAGGAGACAAAGCTGCCACAGTCAAGTTTGAGCCCGGAAAAAGAAAAATAATCATGCTCGTAGGCATACAAGGCTCTGGAAAAACAACGAACGGCGCAAAACTAGCGAGATACTTCCAAAAAAGAGGACTTAAACCTGCATTGATATGCGCTGACACGTTCAGACCTGGCGCCTACCCGCAACTACAGCAGCTAGCAACCAGAATAAACGTGCCAATCTACGGCGACACAAAAGCCAAAGACCCAGTCAAGGTCACCAAAGAGGGACTGAAACTATTCACAGACAAGGATATAGTCATCATAGACACTTCAGGCCGCCACAAGGAAGAACAGGAACTAATCAAAGAAATGAAAACACTTGAAAACAGCATCAAACCAGACGAAGTCATGCTCGTGATTGACGGCACAATCGGCCAACAGGCTATGGTTCAAGCTGAAGCATTCAACAAAGCCACGCCAATAGGTTCAATCCTAGTGACCAAACTCGACGGTTCAGCAAGAGGAGGCGGAGCACTTTCGGCAGTAGCCGCTACTAAAGCACCCATAAAATTCATCGGTACAGGCGAAAAAGTGGAAGACATAGAATCCTTCGTTCCATCACGATTTGTTGGAAGACTCTTAGGCATGGGCGACCTGGAAACGTTGCTCGACAAAGTGCGCGAAGCAGAGATCAGGGTTCCAGAAAAGAAGGCAAAGGCCATTCTCAGCGGAAAATTCACGCTAACAGACATGTACGAACAGTTTGAAGCATTGAAAGGAATGGGTACATTCCGAAAACTGTTGAAAATGCTACCAGGAATGTCATATGACATACCTGAAGACATGCTGAACACGGCTGAAGGCAGACTTGAAAAGTGGCGAGTCATGATCCAATCCATGACTCCGAAGGAAAAAGAAAATCCCAAAATGTTCAATGCTTCAAGAGTGAGACGAGTAGCCAAAGGTTCAGGAACAAACGAAAAGGAAGTGAAGGAACTTCTGAAGCAGTACGTCGTGATGCGCCGCATGCTAAAAACGCTGAGAAGAAAAAAGAAGCTCCCCTTCCTTGGAAAAAACATCCCCCTCGATCTAAAATAGCAAGTCTAAGGCCAATTTATGAGCATTCTACAGAAATCGTTGAAAATGATGGAAAAGCATCCCTTATGCGATCACTGCCTGGGAAGGCAATTCGCCCTCTTAGGCCATGGAATTGATAATGACGAGCGAGGGAGATCAATAAAATTAGTTCTAGCATTAGAAGCCAACGCAGTTTCTCTAACAGACAAGGAAGGCGTCAAAGTTCTGAAAATCCTTGCAACCAACGGTTACTCCAAAACTGCACAAGAACTCCTGCAAAAAATGAAAAGACGCCTCCCGAAGAACACCGTCTCAAAGCAATGTTTCCTATGCGAAGACAGATTCAAGAACGTTGAGAACTTGGCAAACGAAGCTCTAACACTGCTCGAAGCCTATGAATACACTAGCTTCTTGGTCGGCACCGAGCTGCCGACTAGTGTTGAAGAACGCGAGGACGAATTCAAAGCTGAATTTACAACAGACTATGGAGAAAGCATGCGAAACGAGTTTGGAAGGCTGATAGGCAAGATGATCGCTGAGAAGAACGGGAAAAACGTTGAATTCATGAAACCCGACATAGTCGTGCTGGTTAACCCATACGCCCCAACTGTGAAACTCCAAATCAACCCTCTATTCGTAGCCGGAAGATACCGAAAATACGTGAGAAACATACCACAGTCAAAGTGGTTCTGCTCAGAATGCCGAGGTAAAGGCTGCGAAAAATGCAACTGGACTGGGAAGATGTATCCCGAATCAGTGGAAGAAATCATTGGAAAACCTCTCCTGGACGCTACGGAAGGGACCAAATCTTCGTTTCATGCGTCAGGCAGGGAGGACATAGATGCTCGCATGCTCGGCCATGGTCGTCCTTTCGTTATCGAAATAACAAGACCCAGACTGCGATTCTTGGAATACAAGAGGCTCCAACAACAGGTGAACACTTATGGGAAGGGAAAAGTTGCCGTCTCAGGCCTAAAACTTGTGAACAAAGATGTGGTGAGAAAGCTGAAAACAGGCGAGTCCATGCAGAAAGAGTACAGGGTTACCATTGAATTCGAGGATGCAGTGGCTCCTGAGGATATAGCTCGCCTGAGAAATACGCTGAGAAACTCTGTGATCACACAGAAGACACCCATGCGTGTTCTTCACAGACGCGCAGATCTAACCCGAGAAAAGTACATATACGACGTGGGCATAAGGAAGTTGTCGCCAAGAAAACTTGAGGTGAAGCTACGTTGCCAAGGAGGGCTTTATGTCAAGGAGCTTGTGACTGGAGATGAAGGAAGAACGACCCCTAACGTTTCGGAAGTCCTTGGAAACAAGGCCAAACCCGTGAAACTCGATGTTCTAGACGTGATTATGAAGGTGTGATGAGTGAGAATATGAGAGGGTCAAAGGGTTATCGCTCAGGTACACGTCGACTATTGAAGAAAGGACACAGAGAACGCGGAAAGACAAAAACAAGCAAACTTCTCCAAGAATATACCTCTGGAAACCGCGTCCTCGTCAGAATAGATCCAAGCACCCAGAAAGGAATGCCTCACCGACGCTTTCACGGAAAAATTGGTACGGTAACAGAAAAACGTGGACGAAGCTACGTCGTGACCGTCTCCCAAGGAGACACCGTCAAAGAAATCATAGTCAGGCCTGAACATCTGGAACCCTTCAAGAGTGATTAGATGTCGAAAGAAAACGTAGAGGAAAAGAACCTCACACTTCCTCAAGTGAAAAAGCTCCTGGAATCCATTGGCGAGGAAAACTTGGATCAATTGCAGCGTCGAACCTTTGACTACGTATCAAAATTCTCCAAGATGGATCCAGAAGATGCTAAGAAAATTGTAGAAAAGCTCGTAAAAGAATACGGCCTAGAAGAGGAAGAGGCAGTACAGGTAATCAACTGCCTTCCCAAGACTGTGGACGAGCTAAGGGTCTTCTTAAGCAGCGGCCGAAAGATCATTGATACTTCCGCATTAAAAACTATCGTAGAACTCCTAGGTGAACATGAAAAAACCAAATAAGAATGATCTTCGTCTAGCAACCATTTTTTAAGCAATAAGAACATAGAATAGAGACTATGGCCATGATGGAGAAACGGTACGAAGAGCACGCGTATGTCTTGGATTTCTTGCCGCACGGCCGCTCCGGAGTACGCCCGACCGGAAGAGCAGGATATCGAGCTGGAGCTCTGCTTCAGTTGATGGGAGAAGAGTTCTTCACGCTCTTGGAAGCGCTGGTAAAAGATGGAGTGTCACTGAAACCGCACGACCGCGTATACGTGGGAAAGGAACCAAGAGAAGAGATCACTTACATCATTGGAAGAATAGGGTATGATGAACTGACAGCTGCTGCGAAGATGGAGCTCCCAGCCGTCATAAGCAGAATTGTGCTCAGCCGCGAGGGTTGGTTCATAAATTTCTTCAATAGTGCGAGAGCCATAACACCCCGGATGCACGCGTTGGAATTGATCCCCGGAATAGGCAAGAAGTACATGTGGCAGGTAATAAACGAGCGCGAAAAGAGACCTTTTGAAAGCTATGATGACTTGCAGAAACGCACAGAGTTGCCTAATCCCGTTAAGTTAGTAACTAAAAGAGTCTTGGAAGAGCTATCTGGCGACAGCAAGTACAGGCTGTTCACGAGAACTCAGTAGTGCAATCGAACTTGCTCCCGAATAGCACGAGCCTATTAGAAAGAACGAAGTTTCTTCTTCGAAAATATCGAATCTCGCCGAACAGGTTAATGGGACAGAATTTCATGATTGAGCCGTCGCTATTCCAAATCATGAATGATTATGCTCAAGTTGCTCAAGACGATGTGACAGTTGATATTGGCGCGGGTCTTGGGTTCTTGACTCGGTTTCTGGCAGACAAATGCAAACGGGTCTTGGCTGTTGAGGCAGATGAACGGCTGGTAAGAGAACTGTTCGAACAATTCGAGAACGTGCCTAATGTCACGGTAATTGCTGGCGACGTGCTTAAGACTCACATTCCCCGCTTCGACAAGGTCGTGTCGATTCCGCCCTATCGCATTTCTTCGCGTCTTGTTAAGTGGCTTCTGGACAGGCATCTTAGCCCTTCAGTGCTGATCTTTCAGCAAGAGTTTGCAAATCGGTTAGTGGCGCCTGTGGGAAGCGGAAACTATGGATTGTTGACGATTCTCACATATTATCATGCGAAGTGCGAACTTTTCGACCAAGTACCAAAGCACATGTTTTATCCGCAACCAGAGGTGGGTTCGATTATTGTTCGTTTGGAGCCTAGAAAGTCAAAACCTTTCAAAGTGGACAATGAGCCTATGTTCACAAAAATGGTGCAGAGCTTATTTACCCAGCGCAATAGAAAGGTGAGGAATGCTGTTCAGCCTTTTCTGCGAGGCATACTCGCAAAGACTCCCATGGATGCCGAGACGATAACTGCTCATGTTCCTTACTCTACTGAACGAGTACGGATGCTGACCGCTGAAGATTTCGGAGTGTTGGCAAATGCACTCCTCAGCTAAGCAGGTGGTTTTCAAAGACTACGTTTTCAACGTGTCTGAATACGTCTACGAACCTGCTGAAGATTCGTTTCTTTTTGCTGAGTATCTCCTGAGTGAAAGTGGCAAGTATGTTCTCGACATGGGCACTGGGTGCGGCATCTTGGGCGTTATTGCTGCAGCCAGCGATTCAAGAGTTGTCGCCGTTGACATCAACCCTTACGCAGTTCGTTGCGCGCACGAGAATGCAAAACTAAACCACGTAGCCGACAAGTTCTCATTTATTCGAGGTGACCTGTTCGGTTCAATGAAGACGAATGTTCTTTTCGATTTGATTCTCTTCAATGCCCCTTATCTTCCGACAAACCGTTGGGAGGGCAAATCTTGGCTGGAACACGCTTGGGCTGGTGGAACAAATGGCAGGCGGATTATAGACAAGTTCATCAGTCAGTCTTCAAGTCATTTGTTGCCACGCGGGCGGGTTCTATTGTTGCAATCAACTTTGTCAGGCATCGAAAAGACTTTAAAGAGTTTCAACGGAAAAGGCTTGAGAACCAGAACCCTTGCTGTAGAAGATCTACCTTTCTTCGAATCAATATTGTTAATCGAAGCGCGACATTGAGTCTAAACGTTATGAATAAGTATTTGAACTATTCGAGAATCTTTTGCAATCGCAGCTCGTCCCTGATTGGCAGTCCGTTTATGCCTGAAAGAGCCATGCCATGTTTCTTTGCTATGACGTTTGGTATTACTTCGAAAATCTGAAAACCGAGAGACTGATAAAACCCTAGAGCAGGGAGGTCGTCATTCGAAGTTGAGACCTGCAGTTTCTTCTTCCGCTTTTTTCTTGCTTCTGATTCCGCTTTTTTGATCAGGCTATAACCGATTCCGGAACCTTGATATTCTGGGTGTACTCCTAAGGCCACGATTATTAGGCTGTCTGGGTTTTCACTTAGAGAGATGAAGCCGGCGAAGCTATTGCCCGCTTTGGCAACGTATGCTGGTTGTTCTGCAACGTTAAATTCGATGTCGAAGGTCAACTGCTTTTCTTCGCCCCAGAATTGTCTGACTAATTCTCTAATCTCATCCTTCTCCTTCTCAGATGAAACTCTCTTGACAACATGCTTTGTCTTGTTCTTCCTTATGCACGATGGACACACCATGGATTCTCTGGCATGTGTTTCGCATATGAGAGCACCACACGTTGTGCACTTGTAGTTCGCAGTGTTTCTGCAATACTTGCAGTTCAATGTTGTTGCCTTCGTTGTTTGTTTTGTCGAAAAGCTATATAACGTGAAAGGTTGAGTATTGTAGAAAAGCTTTGGAGGCATGGCCCAGTGGGTGTTTTGGGAAAGGATAGGTTGAGAGAGCTTATTGAGAATTACAAGTGTATTTATCCTTATGACTATAATCTGCTCGATGGTGATGGTTACATTCTGACGGTCAAGGAGGAAACAGGCTTGAATTATTTGGAGCATAAGAATTTGATATCGTACGAGGTGGTTTTTATTCCGCCAAATTACGTGGCCCATTTGACAGCTAAGAGCAAGTATGGCAGGATGGGATTATCTTTCCTAAACGCGGCTAAAGTTCACAGTGGGTTTGTGGGAAGGCTTGCGCTAGAGCTCGTGAATTTGAGTAATGACCGGCATCCAATAGTGATCAAACATGGAGATCCTTTCATGCACATCGAATTCGTCACTAGAGAGGGCCAACCGTCGCCGTATAACGGGGAATATCAGTTTCAGTATTTGACTGACGACGAGATGCAAATGTACGTGTCGATCATGAAGAAGGTCTTTCCAAATTTTGATGAACTCGCGAAGACATGGTTTAAGAACAAAAGATTACCTGCATGACACAATGTGATCATGCCTTCAGATTTGAGAGGCTGTTTCTGCAACTTTCATACTGCAACCCTAATCTCCAGAGTCGTCGCTTTGGATATGCACTGCTATTTCTGGAAAATGTTGATTTTCCGGCCGATTTTGTGTCTCTTTCTGATGTCAGCAAAGGATGATATTTGTGCCAGCTTTTCGATCAGTGGACCGGTATCTGCAAGAATTTTCGATTCATATGGATAGACGCTTTTGAAGCCCATTGCCTTTGTTTCTTCTTCAAGGTCTAGAGTGATGAAGTTTTCAGTTCGTGTTTTGATGTAAGGAGTAGTGAAGACAATGTTTCCTTCAGGCTTCAGTGCTTCGTAGGCGCCTTGGAGGAAGGAACAGTATAGGGGTTTCAGTTTGTTGGTGATTCGCCTGGCGTATGAGTCAGTGGGGAAGTGGCGCAAGGGTGGTCCGAGGTCGGGTTCTGTTACGATGCAGTCGACTGTTTCTTTGTTCATTTTGTTTTTTAGGTCGCGGGAATCGCCTGTGAGTACATCGTATTCTGTTTCTTTGAGGCGATATTCCTTCGTGAGCCATTCAAGGTTTATGCGGGACGCGTTGACGCACCATGGGTTCTTGTCTATTCCTGTTACGTGTGCTTTGAGGAGTAGGGCTTCTTGAAGAATGGTGCCGACGCCGCAGAAGGGGTCAAGCAAGGTTTTTCCGGGCATGCAAGCGCACAGGTTCACCATGATTTTGGCTAGTCTAGGCGGGATCGAGTAGATTTTTCGCTGAATAGGTCTGCCTGTGTCTCGTTTTTGGAATTCGAAGGGGTTGTGAACGCTTAGGGTCTTGGATATATGGGTCTGTGTTTTGCCTATGCAGAACAGTGCTTCGGCGCCTTGTTTCGTCAGTTCTTTTTTGAGCACTTCAACGTGCGTCAGTTGTGGGAGTCGTCTTCCCTCAGGGTATCCCATGAATCGGCTTCTTGTGCCCCGTGAGGCCAGTTCAGTCTTGAAGCAGTTTCCGACGAATCTTTGTATTCTTCTGGAGGCGTGGAGAAATCTTGGGTTTTCGAAGTACACGCTGACTCCGAAGATGAGTTTTGAGAGGGACTTGTCGAAAAGATTGATGAAAATCGGTTCGGACGCCAAGTGGTTCTTGATCTGTGTGAGCGCTTGTTCTTTTTTGTGAAGGAAGGCGTCTTCAACGGTTTCGGAGGAGATTTGTGATAGAGCTTTGCCAATTTTTATGGTGCCTCCGAGGGTGTCGATGATGTTTGGGTCTATGAAACTGTTGCTGGCGATGACGAAGAATGGTTTTGAAAGGTCAGTAATTTTGAAACTGGCTTTTCTGGTTTTGAGGACGGTTATTAGCTCCGCTAATGAGAGTTTCCAGTTCTTTCCTGGGATGAAAACGTATGTTTGTTCGTCGTGTTGCAAGATCGCCACGTTCTAGAGCCGCATGTGCATCTAATGATGGTGCAATTTTTAATGTTTGATCCTTGTATTTTAGGATATAATCCTTGGGTTTTAGATAGCGAAAAGTCTGTTGGCTACAGGTCAATTCCACTTCAGCGTGCGTTCTTGAACCTCTGTTATCGGCCAAAATGTGTCTACTCCTTTTCTATGTCGATTCTTGAGAGTTTTGAGACTAGTTTCTGCCGTTTTGGGATGTTGCGCATCCGAACATGCGCCTACCCTCCCTCCTAATAGGCTTTTCACGGCTAAAAGTATCTGTATTTTGGGATGTTGCAACATCCAAACATATACCTACCCCCCTCCTAGGTCGGTTTTTTCAGTTTCATGATTTTCACGCGTGTCGTGGGGGCCACTGTGCAGTTGACTTCTTGTCGCGTCTGATGTTTCATCTACAGGTTCAACATGCAACCTCGTGAGCGTGAACCAACTCTTGCTTGTCTTTCCACGTTTTGGCCAGCAGCAACAGTCATGCGTCCCGTAACGCCCAATGCTCTCCCCTACTTCTTGGGAGGACTATCTCTTGTGTTTCGCGGGTTTTTTCGGAAAGAAGCCTCGTTTCCTTATGCTCGTCAAAACACTCGTCTTTCTTGATGCAACTGCCCTAAACAATTTTCAGCAATTCGTCTAGCGAATGAATAATTTTGTCTGGCGACGCTTGAAGAAGTTTTTCTTTCGGGCTTACTCCTCCGGCAATCGCGATTGCCATTACGCCTGCATCTTTGGCAGCCGTCACGTCTATCCAGCTGTCGCCTACGTATGCTGCATCACTTGGGTTGTATCCGAGAGCCGATAGAGCTCTTGTAATGCATTCTCCGTTCGGTTTGATTCTCTTGACGTCATCCCTTGTTACTACTACGTCAAAAAACTTTTGTATGCCGAATTTTTTAAAGGCAAGTTTGACCCCTTTGCTGCCTGAGTTTGATACTAGGCCCACTTTAATGCCGGTTTTTTTCAATTCGCCTATGACATGTTGGGCACCCTTTGTTAGCTCTGATTCAGATAGAGCTTCGATGTCAAATTTGTCAAGAACCATGCATAGGTTCTTTCTCAAAGATTCTCGGCTGAGTTTCCCTTCTTTCTCGACTTGCCCCTCAGCTTGCTGCATCATAGTCGCTACGGTGTCGTCTACAGTAATGCCGCGAACGTCGAGACCTAGTTCTGCTATCCTCTTGATCAAAGCTATTTTGGCTTCTTTGGCGTTGTAAGTGTTTTTGAGGACCGTCCCGTCAAGATCGAAGAGTACGACTTGCAGTTTCCTTGTTTCTTTCGCCTCTCTTCTGCTTGTAAACGTGGTTCTCACTTTTGTTGGTTTATTACGATTTCTCTCGATGAAATATTAGCTTTGGCGCGGCATCAGCCCGTTTCGCCAATAAATCACCGTAGGATGCATTTGTCTCGTCTTCGTAATTTCCATTATTCCGTTGTTTCTCTGGGGCCAAGACTACTGTTTTGAGACAGATGTTGCTAAAAGAAGCCAGTGCTGCGTTGTCCTTTTCAAGACTTCTTAACTGGACCTTAACGGTCAAATATGGGATAATCATCACTACGTCATTTCCCTTTAGATTGTTTGGGCGGATCATTGTTGTTTGACGAGTACAAAGGGTTGCCAATCCAGGCGAAGTATCTCGTTTACTCAATGATATTGCCATCCCTTGCTCTGGGCATGTTCTATACGGACATTTCCTACTTCTTGACGACGGTTCAGGGCGTGTCCTATGCGTTAATGGGAGTCGTCATAAGCGTTATGGGAGTATCCACTTTCGTCGCGAGTATCCCCCTGGGAATTGCGGCTGACAGGTATGGGAAAAGAAAACTGCTGATAATCGGCAACGTGATAGCAAGTGCCATAGTCGCGATTTTCGCTCTAACTACAAATCCAGCGATATTGTTGGTCGCCGCAATCTTCGAAGGGGTTTCTGAGGGAGCCTTCGCGGCATCATCAAGTGCATTGATCGCAGAGAAGGCAGGAGACGAGAGGAGAACTAGTGTCTTTTCATTGTTCGGCTTCGCACAGGGCATAGCCTTCGGCATTGGAAGCTTCATTATACCTGTTGTAGTGGTTTTTCAGATCTTGGGGTTCAGCACCAGAGAAAGCCACGTTGTGCTCTATGTTATTCTTGCCTCCCTGAGCTTGGCTTCAACGCTCATCATGCTCAAAATCACGGAGTCCAATGTGAAAAGAGAAACGCGGGCTTTCAACATAATTCGGACGCTTGCTAACATGAAATCGAAAGACGTCCTGATAAAATTCGTTGTTGCCAGTGCAATAATTGCTTTCGGCGCAGGCATCATCGTGCCCTTAATGACTGCCTGGATGAAGGCACAATATGGTATTTCTGACTCGTTAAGCGGCCCAATATTGGGCGTGGCAAACATAGTAATCGGAGTGGCAACGCTGGCAGCACCAGCGCTCTCCAGAAAGCTGGGCTTAGTCAAGGCTATCGTGGTGACTCAGGCCATTTCAACAGGGTTCATGTTTGCTACTCCACTCTGCCCAGATTATGTCTCAGCAAGTATCGTGTATACGTCTAGGGCGTTTTTGATGAACATGTCAAGCCCGCTTCAACAATCGATGATAATGGGGTTGGTCGCAGAGGATGAACGCGGGGTCGCCTCAGGAATAAGCGCCGCACTATGGAGGTTGCCTAACGCACTGAGCAGTTTCATCGGTGCTTGGCTGATCGGTGCAGGATTGTTGGCAGAACCCTTCTTCTTGGCCGGACTGTTTTATGCAGTCTCAATTGCTTTATTCTGGATTTATTTCCGAGAAACAAAGATGCCGGAAGAATCCTCAACAGAAACAATTAAAGATTAGATAAACGTGAGTTCCCGCCAAGAAGCCTTTGGAACCTCGCCGCCCAACTGAGGAGGATTCTAGTTTGTCTTTTTATTCCTTCTTGGTTCTGACGATTTTCATTCTACCCATTATTTTCCAGTACTCGATCTCTACCCCAGGCACAAGCTTCGCCTTCAACTCTTCGTCCTGCGGATATGGAGCATCCAGATACTCGTAGGTTTCAAGGTCCATTATCTGAATTCCTGACGGATTGACTGCGAAGACCTGCCCCGTCCTCTTGTCGATAATGGGCACTTCAGTATTCAAGTCAACCGGCTTGACGAATTGCCTCTTT
>DASPTR010000190.1:0-6533 GCA_035623315.1 Candidatus Acidiferrum sp.
CGCAAGTAGGGATGTGAAGTAGGCACATTGGTTTCAGAAGAAGTGACAAATTGGTTGCTTGAATCGGAAAATCCTTCAATGAAATATCGGACGTTAACAGAGCTGTTAGACAAGTCTCTAAATGACCGTGAAGTTATAGAATGCAAAGGAGAAATTGCTGAATCTGTTCCAGTGAGAGACCTATTAAAGAAAATGCACCCGGATGGGTATTGGCTTCAAAAGAACCCTAGAACTGGTAAAGTGCGGGGCGATGGAACCGAGTACGGAGCCTTTGGTACTACCCACTATTGCTTGTCTTATTTGGCTGAGCTTGGCATGGATAGAACCAAACTTCAGGTAGCCAAAGCCGCGGATAGATATTTGAATCTTCAAAAGGAAGACGGCGATTTTCGCCATCATTACTCGTGCCTGCTGGGCTTGAATATTAGGACTTTTATCATGTTGGGATACCGAGGCGATTCACGAGTGCAGAGAAGCATAGACCTATTGCTTCATACTGAAAGACCTGATGGTGGCTACCTGTGCGATTGGCACGAAGGAAAGTACAAAACGAAACCCGTGAAAAGTTGCATACGGGGAAGTGTGAAAGCATTGTTGGCTTTTTCGTATCTTCCAGAATATTGGAAGCATGAGAGAATAAAGAAGCTTGTCAACTACTTCCTGTTTCGAGGAGGAATATTCAAGAGCACTAATCCAAAAGAGTTCGTCAATAAGGATATGGAGAGGAACTCTTTTCCAATAACATGGAGAGCCAACGTGTTCGAAATCCTCTTCGCCTTGAGCAAGATGGGCTACGGAAAAGACAGCAGACTTAGAAGAGCTTGGAGCATTCTAGATGCGAAGGCGGATGAGAAAGGGAGATATGTTTTGGACTGGACCCCTGAGCAGTCTCCTTGGAAGGTTGGAAAGAGAAATCAACCAAACAAGTGGATAACACTCTACGCACTCCTCGCCCACAAATTCAAAGAGCGAAATGTGAATTCAGTTGCTTGAAAACAACCTTTTGAGTTTTGCAGAAAAGTTATAGCCCCAAACCCAAACCTCCCAAACGAGAATAAGGTTTTTGTCTTTGTGTTTTCCTGCTTCTAGGGCTGATTTCATTGACGCCAAGTGGTGATTATGTCACCGCTACCGCCACCACGCCAATTCACTTGTAAGTTAATAATATTTATAGTCGAAGTGTTGTTATGAAAAAAGCTCATGCCTGTCATGAAGGCTGTTTGCCTTGCTGGAATGTCGGAAGCAGCCCAACTTTGGTTTTCGCTGGTGCCCGACATATAAAGAATTATCAAAGTGACGTAAGGCTGAATCGCTGGACTAAAACTGGTGTTTAGAAGTGTGCAGTTGAAAGTGAGAACGCTAGTATTTGGCGAGAGTGGGATGCCGTTAAAAGTTGTCGAGTCCTGCCACGAAAAGGCTATGATGGAAACGTTCGGTTCTTCTATTTCTGTTTTCAGCGCATTCACCAATGAGTGGTCATTCTGAATTTGCATAAACAGCGCTATGCCAAAAGCTGCCACTAGAACTATGCCGATTATCCCAATTGTTAGGACAACTCTTGTAACCATTTTTATTTCACTCATTTTTGAACCTCAAGTTTGTCTTCAGCTATTTGCAAATATAAGACTTCTAGGGAATGTGCTTTAAGGGTATCTTAAGGGTGTTTTGAGGACATACGCCTCATCAAAAACAATGATGAAAACACTCAAAAATCATGGTTTTTCCGCATTTCTTGGCTGACTCCTTTGATTAATTGCCTATTTTCAGGAAATAATACGTGCATGTTCATCTATCATTCAGCTAACAACGAACTAAACATCAGTCAGTTAGATTTGTATATGGGTAAAGCCCGTCGCTGCTTGTTTCGAATGCGGGTGTTTTGTTTGTTGTTTGTTCGTATGTGGTGTTTGAGGTTGTGGTTGGGTCTATCCATGTTGTGTAGTTCACGCAGAGACCTATGGTGGAGGTTAGGATGTGTTCTGAGATGTCAAGCATTGTTCCGTTGGTCCATGTTTCTGATGTTACGTATTGTTGGACTGCGACGGTTTCGTTGAACACGCTTTGAGTTTGCAGGCTTGTACTATTTTGGATCGTGATTAGTCTGGGAGTCGCCGTTTGCGTCTGCACCGTCAACAGTGTAACCATGAGGTTTGGCGATACTACGAGAAGTGAAAGCAGCACAGCCAAGACACTTGCGACGCTTTTACTATTTCCAAACATTCACTTCACCTCCTGTCCCGATGGTTTCTCTGGAGCAACATATTTCCTGAACCTTCTGCGTCTCCTGACGTATGCTAGGCCTGCCACTGACGAACCGAGAATGACTGCTACTGCAATTGCAATGTTTGTCCAGACGGAGTTGCCGGTTACACTGTTCACTTTGGATATAGTCACTGTGGCGATCACGTTGTCAATCGATTGATTGGTTAAGTCGTAGGTTACTAGAATGCTGTCATCATCTTGCCTGCTGGTATACGTGGGAGATATACTCTCCAGAGCCATCGAGTACGTTCCAATACTGAAGGCCGATGTTTTTTCGATCTCCACCTGTATTTTTGACGTTCCCTCAGTTGAAGGGGTAATGGGACCAGAATGGTTTAGCATCTCGTCGAAGTTGACACTTACGTAAGCCTTGTTATCTGAAATTTGTTGTTCGGATGGTTCAAGTCCTACGATGAATCTCCAAGAAAGCGTGTTTTGATCGACTCTGTTCAGGGTGTATTCAAGGTTGAACAAACCGCCTCTTGAAGGATTGGACAACCAGTGATTTAGAAAGTCTGTGTTTATGAGTTGCCCGTAGCCGTTGCTTGGTTTGTACTTGGCGAGGTCTTCTATGGTGCTTATGTCTTGAACGGTGTTCTCTAGGTGAATGTAGCCGAGTCTGCGGTACACATTAACATAACCAGTCGCATTGTCAACGTCATGCCAGCTATCCGTGATGCTCAGGTTCAGGTTGAACGCTTGTTGGAACTGACTGCAGATTTGATCCGTGTAGTTCTCTGCCAAATCAACGCCGATACCATCATACGAGACTGTAAGCAGCATGACATATTCATCCCAACTTGTCCATTGGACAAGCGAGTAATCAGCGTTTTGAAAGTGCTGGTTGTACGCCGGCAAAGACGTGTCCAGCGGTATCCCTGCAGTGTTGTTAAAATCAAACCACAAGTTTTCTGCCCATTGCAAAGTCCCAGTGTAGTATGGAAAAACGGCGAAGTAGATTGTCTCCGATAGCTCCGCTGGATTTTGATCTGTTTGGCTGGCGTATGCCCATTTAGGGCTGTTGAAGCCGAGGCTCGGCAGAGCCGCAAGTGTGAGTGTCAACGCTAGAAGTGTTGCGACAACTTTTCTCGGTGATCGTCCTTTTTCCATCGGGTGTCATCGAAGGATAGATGTTCCGAGCGTGCCTGGCCCAGACTTCTTTAGCTTTATTTGGATATGTTGGATTTTTATGCCTTCTGGAATAATATTCTGTTCAACTCTCGTGATAACAAAACATTAAGTGCCCACGATCCAAGCAGCATCAACATCCAAGAACGACATTGTGTCGACTTTCAAACTTAGCACGCGTGATTGAGCAATGTGGTAGAGTCAGTGTAGTAGTCGTGGTTGGTTGGGGAAGAGTTATAGACGAACTGAAAGTAACTGTGTCGGTGGTGAATTGAGTTGCTTGAAGGCAAGCAAATCAACCTTCGGGTGATGGAAAGAGATGACATAGAATTCGCTACAGAATGCTTCAACAACTTGAGCTTCAGAGGAGAATATGATTTGATAGGTCCACAAAGGTCAAAAACCGACAGATTGAGAGACTTCGACACCCCTTGTCAGGTGGCAACTCTGTGCCAAAGACAACGCTTCATAATCGAGAAGAAAGACGGAACAAAAATCGGCTTTATCACACACTACGTCATCCAACCAACTGGATTCACTGAGGTCGGCTACGAAATAGTCCCATCCGAAACTGGAAAAGGCTACGGAACCGAAGCCGTGCAATTGATCGTGGACTACTTGTTCCTCTCCCAAAACATCCAACGCATACAAGCCATAACTGACACAAGAAACAAACCCTCACAAAGAGTCCTAGAAAAATCAGGTTTTCAAAGGGAAGGCACAATCCGCAACTCAGGATACGTGAGAGGAATATTGGTCAAAGCATACCTATACAGCATAATCAGGGAAGAATGGAAAGAGCCAAAAATTCTGACAAAAACCTCCTAGAACAGCCAGTTTTTTGGTCTTGCGGAAAAGTTATATTTAAACGAAAGAAGAAAACGCTTGGATGCATTTGCGACGTTTAGCATTATTGACAAAACAGAAGCAAACAATAACGAATATTCCAGAGTCTCGCAAACCATACCTCTACTTGGAGTTATTCTCCTATTCCTATTTGGTTGAGGGCTAAGATTGAAGCAAAAGGTTGGAGCCTGCGGAATCCATTGTGGTTCGTGCAGGGCTTTCAGACTTGACCATGACAGATGTTTAGGATGCGACTGGGCTAATGAAATGTTGAGGAAAAGCAGGGACAGCAAGAAGGGATGCACTTTCTGGGAGTGCGTTGTAAGCAAGAATGCAGAGTGCTGTCTTGCGTGTGACGAATTTCCATGTCAAACGCACTATGACCCAAAAGAGGCAATCTACACTAAACAAGCCCTAGACATGTGGAAAGAATTGCGAAAAACTGGTCTCACCTTCTGGGGAAAAAGAGAAGAGCTGGAAAAATCTATCAGACGTGACCCAAAAGCCAAATGACAAACTAACCATTCACATGCATATTTCTCGACTTTACAGAAAAGCTATAACTGAATTTGACTGTGCACAGAAAAAAGAGGGATTTGCGGGAACTAATGGCGACGTCTCCAATGGATGGCGGGTTGAAATCCCACCCCCTCGCACCAGCAAGGAAAAAATGGTGCTGGCGTCATGACAATTCCGGTTTATTGCTCTGAAACGGGCTATCAAAAACGTTCTCAATCTTTCTGCCGCGAGCAATTAATAATTGAAGTTTCCAAAACCTTTGATGGGCAGGTATGCTAGAGTTTTGTGACAGGGATTCGTAATTTGCCCGCGCTAAACGCTAGTCGTTCTTTCTTGTTGCCGCAAGGATGCAGTCACATAACATTAAATAGAATTTTATGGATGTGCTGCTAAGGTGAAGAAAATGGTATTAGGAGAAAAACTTTGGGAAGGCAAGGGCAAGAGCGCTGGTCCTGGTTTCATAAAATATGTTGGAATGGAAGGCGTGGCATCTATGTACTCGTGGAATGCTCAGTTGAAGGGTACAGGACGCGCAAAGGGCACAGACTTGAACTTTAACGCGACTGGCAAAAGCATGACTCCACCGAAGGGTATCGGCAAATCCAAAACTCAAGGCGTCTTTATGAATATGAGCGGTGACATGGGTATCCTCAAAGGCTTCGATCTTATGAAGATGGCCGGCGGAAAACCGGGAGCCGTGGGCCTGTACACTTTCATGACCATGTCAGAGAAGCTTGGCTGGATGAATGACATCATAGCAGTCGTGACATTCGACGCGTTGGACCCAATGTGGAATGAAATGAACATCACGATCCACGAATGGAAATAGAAAGATCAACAACGAAGAACCGTGCGCCCGAACCCCTTTTTTCATCTTCAATATTCGTCGCTTTTCCAGCACACATTTGTAACACAGAACTTGGGAGGCAGCATGACCGGCAATATTGAACCGTTTTTCGAATAACACGCGGAAAAGCTTTTTCGTGAGAAGAGATGAACTCGAATTGCCTGCTCTAACTTCTAGCTAGCATGTGGAAACATATTAAAGTGGAAAATTAATCAGTTATGGCGCGCGTCTAGTGCTGCTAATTGGTTATATATTAGATTGTCAAAGGTTGGATTGGAAGACCGAGTATGAAACCTGAACATCCTAAGCGAATTAAGAAGGATAAATCCGAACGAAAAAATTCAACTGATGCTCTAAAGGATAGACAGCCCGAAGTAGCTCAACAAAAGAAACCTGTGGCTTCTTCGAAGTTGCGTGAAGCCTACTTCACCAAGATAGAATGGGTGAAAAAACGACTTCCCAGTTTGAAGGAAGAAGGACACGCAACGAAAGAAACGAAATCAGAAGCGTCATAAGAAGCTCGAACAAGCATTACGTTCGACTATTCTGAAGTTACTTTTGTGAGTATCTTTGCTTCTTTCCATTCTTCTCTGAGAAGACTATACATGTATTCATTTCTATATTGTCCTCTTTGGAAGGGACGTTTTCTTAATTCTCATTCTCGCTTGAACCCATTCTTCTCCAACACTCTTTGGGAAGGCACGTTCTCTACGTCAGTCACTACTTCGATTCTTTCGACTTCTTTTTTCGTTGAAAACAGGTAGTCTACAAGAAGCCGTACAGCTTCGGTGGTATAGCCCTTGTTTCTGTCGCTTGGCTCTATGCGATACCCAATCTCATAGAGATAGGGATAGTCGGAAGGTCGAGCGGGGTGATCATAATCGATGAAACCGATTTTCTTGTGTTCTAGGCGGCTTTCAATAATGAAGGA